>JACRIP010000347.1 GCA_016220045.1 Planctomycetota bacterium | reverse complement strand
TTCGCGCGCGCGGTCAGCGCCTGGATCTCCACCAGCAGCGTGCGCGTGCCCAGCACCCCGGGCACGATCATGCTGCCCGGCGGGTTGCCCTTCCGGCCGGAGAGAAAGTAGGCCGATGGATTCGCGATTTCCACCAGCCCCTCGCGGCGCATCTCGAAGACCGCGATCTCGTTGGTCGAGCCGAAGCGGTTCTTCACCGCGCGCAGCAGCCGGTAGGACTGGTACTGGTCCCCCTCGAAATAGAGCACGGTATCGACCAGGTGCTCGAGCGTGCGCGGCCCGGCAATGGCCCCTTCCTTGGTGACGTGGCCGATCAGGAAGATCGCGGTGCCGCGGCGCTTGGCGAAGGTCACGAGTTCGGCGGTGCACTCGCGGACCTGGGAGACCGTGCCGGGCGCGCCCGGGACGTCGGCTTTCGAGATGAGCTGGATGGAATCGACGACGGCGAGCGCGGGCGCCACGGCGTCGAGGTGGCCGAGCACCGCCTCCAGGTCGGTTTCGCAGACGACCAGGAGCCGCTCGCCCTGGATCCCCAGGCGCTCGGCGCGCAAGCGGATCTGGGTGGCGGATTCTTCGGCCGTCAGGTAGAGCACCGAGCCGTTCGCCGCCCCCGCCGCCCCCGCCGCTCCGCCGGCGCCCCCGGCGCCCGGGAGGCCGCCGAAGCGCTCCGCGACCTGGAGGAGGAGGGTGGACTTGCCGATGCCGGGGTCGCCGCCGATCAGGACGACGGAGCCGCGCACGACGCCGCCGCCGAGCACGCGGTCGAGTTCGGGGTAGCCGGTGGTCCGGCGCGGGGCCTCGGCGCTGCCGATCTGCGCGAGCGGGAGGGGTTTTCCGCCGCCCTCGGCCGGCGACCAGGCGATGCCCCCGGCCGCGCCGCCCCCGCCGCCCGCCCCGGGACCGCCCCCCGCCCCGCCCGGGCGCACGCGCTCCTCCTGCATTCCCCCCCACTCGCCGCACTCCGGGCAACGCCCGAGCCACTTGACGCTCTGGTTCCCGCACGCGCGGCAGACGAAAAGGACGCGCGCCTTCGCCATCAGAAGCCCGCCAAGAGGTCCGAGAGGTCGGGGCGCGTCGTCTCCGCCAGTTCGTAGGTGACGCGCACCGTGGGCTTCTCGATCTTGAGGAAGCGGCAGAGGTTGACGGGAGTGCCGATGACCACGATTTCGGCGTCGCTCCGGTTGATCGTGGCCGCGAGGTCGCGCAACTGCTCCTCGCCGTAGCCCATCGCGGGCAGGACGCGGGAGACGTTCGGGTATTTCGCGTAGGTCGCGGCGATCGTCCCGACCGCGAACTTCCGGGGCTCGACGAAGGAGCCCGCGCCGCTGCGCTCGGCGGCGAGCATGGCCGCGCCGTAGCCCATATCGCCGTGGGTGACCGTGGGCCCGTCCTCGATGCAGAGCGCGCGCTTCCCCTTGATCGCCGCGGCGCCCGGCGCCTCGATCGTGAGCGGGGAGGCGGCGCGGATCACGGCGGCGTTCGGGTTGTGGGCGCGGGCGTTGGCGACGATCGACTCGATCGCGGCGGCCGGGGCCGAATCGCACTTGTTGATGACGATCGCGTGGGCGCGCTCGAAATTGACGCGGCCGGGGTAGTAGGAAAGTTCGTGCCCGGGGCGCAGCGGATCGGCGACCACGATCCAGAGGTCGGGACGGAAGAACGGCGTGTCGTTGTTGCCGCCGTCCCACAGCACGACGTCGGCCTCGGCTTCGGCGGCGGCCAGGATCTTCCCGTAGTCGACGCCGGCGTAGACGACGTTGCCGCGGCGCAGATGGGGTTCGTACTCCTCCATCTCCTCGACCGTGCACTGGTGGCGGGCGAGGTCGTCGATCGTACCGAAGCGCTGGACCTCCTGGGCGGCGAGATCGCCGTAGGGCATGGGATGGCGGCAGACGACGACGCGGCGGCCCTTGGCGCGCAGGATCTCGGCGACGCGGCGCGTGGTCTGGCTCTTGCCCGAGCCGGTGCGGACGGCGCAAATCGCGACGACCTTGCGGCGCGACGGGAGCTGGGTGCGGTCGGGATCGGAGAGGGCGAAGGAGGCGCCGGCGGCTTCGGCGAGGCGGCGGCGCTCCTCGATGTAGGCGTAGGAAACGTCGCTGTAGGCGAAGACGACGAGGTTGACGCCGTGGCGGCGGACCAGTTCGGGCATCTCGGCCTCGGCGTGGATCGGGATGCCCTCGGGGTAACGCGGGCCTGCGAGTGCGGGCGGGTAGCGGCGACCGTCGATGTTCGGAATCTGGGTGGCGGTGAAGGCGACCACGCGGTGCTCCGCGCTCGCGCGGAAGCAGGTATTGAAGACGTGGAAGTCCTTGCCGGCGGCGCCGAGGATCAGGACGTTCTGCATGGGATCTCCGATACGGAAAACGTGCAACGGCGTTCGACGACGTTAAACGCGGTTAAACGCCGCCGGCGGCGTTGAGGGCGGTGAGGGCGAGGAGGAGCGCGTCGGCGTCCGGGTAGCGCTCTTCGGGATCGCTGTTCATCATGCGTCGCACGACGGCGTCGTAGGCCCCGGGAATCTGCGGCCGCAGCGCCGAGGGCGGCTTCCAGTCGCCGCCGTGCGAGCGCGCGACGACATCGACTACGGAGGATACCTTGTAAGGGTAGGACCCGGTCAGCATGAAGTAGAAGGTCGCGCCGAGGGAGTAGATGTCGGCCCGGTGGTCCACCGAGCGCGCGTCGAAGGCCTGCTCCGGGGACATGAACTGGAGGGTGCCGAGGCCGACCCCGACGCGGGTGATGTCGGTTTCGGCGGCGTCGCGAAAGAGCTTGGCGGAGCCGAGATCGATCAGTTTGGCGAGGCCGGAGCGGGTGAGCATGACGTTCGAGGGCTTGATGTCGCGATGGACGACGCCGAGCCCATGCAGGTAGCGGAGGGCCGCGGCGACGTGGAGGGCCGTGGCGCGCGCGCGCGGCGGCTCCATGGGCCCGCGCCGCGCCACCTCGTCCTGCACGGTTTCGCCGTCCACGAACTCCATGACCAGGAAGTGCAGTTCCTCGGTCTCGCCGGCGTCGTGAATCGCGGCGATGTTCGGATGGTCGAAGCGGCCGCGCCATTCGGCCTCGCGCAGGAAGCGGCTCACGACCTCGTCGTTGGGGACCTCGGACTTGCGCAGGACCTTCAAGGCGAGGGGCGGCCCGTTCTCGCCGGCTTTGGCGACGCGGTAGACCGGGGCGTGGCGGTCGTCGGCGAGCTTGTCTTCGATGCGGTAGCCGCCGATGGTCTTGCCCATCAGCGAGTCGGCGCAGCGGCGGCAGAGGGGCGCGCGGGTGCGGCGGCGCAGACCCGGCTTTTTCAGCTCCTCCGGCGTGTAGGCGGGGCGACCGCAGCGCGCGCACTTGTCCTCGCCGAGCAGCATGGTCGAGGCCTTGAAGAGCTCGGCGTCCACGCCGTAGGCCTCTTCCAGGTTGCGCTGCAGCTTGAACTCGAACTCGGAGGCGCCCAGCACGATGCGGTCGCCGTCGCGCAGCGTGACCGAGGTGATGCGCTGCCCGTTGACCAGCGTGCCGTTCTCGCTGTTCAGATCGGTGAGAATCCAGCACAGCCCCTCGGACTCGAAGAGGCAGTGCCGGCGGGACAAGCGCTCGTCCTCGAGCTGCAGCGTGTTGCTCTCCGAGCGCCCGACCGAGATCTTCCGCCCCTCGAGCAGCAGGATCATCTTGGCCGAGAGCGCCGCGCGCAGGACCCGGAGCTGGGCTAACATACCGACCGCCGAACGCGGGTTTAGGGGTTTGGGAGTTTAGAAGTTTGGAGGCAGATACGGAGTCGACCGGGTTTCAGGGGAACCGGACGGGTTCCTCCAAAACCTCCAAACGTCTAAACCTCCAAACGCCCAAACCCCGCGTCACGTCGGCGGCAAGGTCTTCGACGGATCCCGCATCTTCGCCACCGCCGCCTTCGCCAACTCCAGGTCCGCGATCAGCTCCAGCGGCGTCGGATACCGATCCTTCGCGTTCCGCGCCATCATCCGTTCGATCACCTTGCACAGCTCGTTCGGCAACGCCGGATTGTACTTCTTCGGCGAGTCGATCTTCTCCGAGCTGACCTTGGCGAGAAACTCCTTGGGCGACTTCGCCTGGAACGGCAGCCTACAGGTAAACATGTAGTAGAACATCGCGCCCATGGAGTATTCGTCGGCGCGGTGATCGACGTTTTTGGCGTCGAAGATCTGTTCCGGCGACATGAAGTTGATGGTGCCGATGCCCATGCCGGTCTTGGTGAGTTCGGAGAGGCCGGACTCCTGGAGGCTCTTGGCGGTGCCCATGTCGATCAGCTTGGCGGTGCCGTCGTGGCTGAGGATGACGTTGCCGGGCTTGATGTCGCGATGGACCATCTGGCGCTTGTGGGCGTAGTCGAGGACCTGGGCCATCTGCATGGCGACGTCCATGCCGCGTGCGAGCGGGAGCGGGCCCTGCTTTTCGAGCAGGTCCGCCATGTTGTCGCCGTTCACGAACTCCATGGCGATGTAGTAGATCCCCTCTTCCTCGCCGGCGTCGTAGAGCTGGACGAGGCCGGGATGGCTGAGGGAGGCGCCGGCGCGCGCTTCGCGCAGGAAGCGCTTGACCATGTTTTTATTGAGGGTGAGGTATTCGAAGAGGATCTTGAGCGCGGCCGGGCGCTCCATGGTGACGTGCTGGGCGCGGAAGACGATGCCCATGGAGCCCTGGCCGACCTTCTCGAGGATCTTGTAGTTGCCGATGACGCGGCCGAGGTAGGGGTCGGCGCAATCGGCGCAGAAGGCCTTGCCGTCCACCTCGCGCGCCTTGCCGTCGACGACTTCCTTGCGCGGGATGACGCGGCCGCACTTGGCGCAGAACTTGTGCGCCTGCATGAAGGGGCCGGCCGGCGGCGCGGTCACGGCGATGCCCGGCCCCTTGCCGGCGGCCGGGCTCTCGATCTCTTCGATGGTGGGCGAGCGTGGCGACGAGATGGTGCGCGGGTCGGCGCTGGGGGCGGGCTTGAGGTTGGACCCCAGGCGGGGCTTGATGCTGGAGGGGTCGGTGCCGGCGACCTCGTAGATGAGCACGGTCTCGCCGACGATCAGCTCGTCGCCCGCCTCCAGCGAGGAGGTCTGGATGCGGTTGTTGTTGACGAAGGTGCCGTTCGAGCTGTTGAGGTCGTAGACCTTGCAGGCGCCGGCCTCGTTCTGCACTTTGCAGTGCAGGCGAGAGGCCTTGCCGTCGGGCAGGACGATGTCGCTCATGTCCGAACGGCCGAAGGTCACGCTTTGACCTTCTCCGACGGGAACGACAGTTCCCGCGAGCTGGCCGTTGGTGATCACGAGCTGGACTTTCATTCTCGGCTCCGAGGGCGCCCCGGGCGGTGGTGCTCAACCGGGCCATTATAGCGGTCGAGCGCTTCCTTTCAAGCGTTTGGCGCGAGGGGGGCGCGAATGCCGCGCCGGACGGCCCGGCTACCCGGCCGCGGCGACGCCCGGGCCGCACGCGTCCAACCGGATCGCGGCGTAGGTTACGCAGTGTTCGAAATCGCCGCTGGCATCGCCGGAGGTGGCGTAGTCGAGGCGCCGGCCGCGCGCGCCGGGCGACGCGAGGTGGAGCAGCAGGGCGATCGGCCGATAGCCGCACACCGTGATGCCGGTGCGCTGCTGGTAGGCGAGGAAGGCCCCGGGATCGGCGTCGAGGATCGGCGCGATCGCGCCGGCGTCGAGGCCCTCCAGGTTGTGCCGGATGTCGGAGCGGAAGGGGACGTATCCGAAGTCCTCGCCGTAGTGGGTGAAATCCGAGCTGGCGACCACGACGGTCCGGTCGTCGAGCAGCGGACGCAGAAGCTCGGCGGCGGCCGGGTACTCGTCCGGCGCGAGTTCGCCCACCATTACAGGGAGGAGCGCGAAGGCGCCCAGCACGCGCTGGAGGAAGGGCAGTTCGATTTCCAGGGAGTGCTCGGCGGCTTCGGCGGCGGGCTGGACCGAGGCGAGACGGGCGGGTGCGGCGGCGAGGAGGGCGTCGGCGGCGGCCGCGTCGAGGGGGACCTCGCCGAGCGGCGTGGCATAGGCGCTGTGGCGGGAGACGGCGAGGCCGCGGAACCAGCCGCGGTGGCTGGGACCGAGGAGGAGGACGCGGCGCGGCGCGGCGGGCGCGGGGGCGTGAGCGGGGGCGCGCAAGGCGGCGAAGGCGCGTCCGGCGGTCCGCCCGGAGTAGCGGTAGCCGGCGTGGGGGACGACGAGGCCGAAGGGGCGGGCCGGCGAGTCCGTTCCAGCACCGGGTGCTTCCCCGAGGGCGAGGTACTCGTCCACGGCGGCGGCGAGCGCGTCGGCGCGGCCCGGGTACCAGCTTCCGGCGAATGCCGGAGGCCTCACCGCGCGGTCGCGGGCGTGGCCCGAGGCAGGTGCGGGGTTCATGACCCATCTTCCTCACTGCTGGACGGGCAGGGCGCGGCGTGATAGGCTTTTCGACGACGGCAACGGACACGGTGAAGCAAGGGGTCAGGGTGAGGGCTGGGGCCTGATCCGCGCGTTCAACAAACCCAAACGCCCAAACGTCGAAACGCCCAAACGTCGAAATGCCTAAACGTCGAAATGCCTAAACGTCGCCGGCCATGGTCTGTCCCTCGACGGGATACTGATCCGCCATCAAAAAGCTGTCCGCCCGGTTTCCCACCGTGCCACGATACCTCATCCGCCCCCCCCACACAAGCCGAGAGCACTCGATGATCTGCGTGAGCCTGGGCGGCCTGACGCCGGCCACGGTCGGCCCCGCGCTCGCGGCGGCGACCGCGCCGGATACCTGGATCGAGATCCGTCTCGACCTCTGCCCCGCCGCCGCGCGGACACGCGTGATCGCCGAGGCCGCGCGCCTGCGCCCGGTGCCGCTCGTCGCCACCTGCCGCGCCGCGGCCGAGGGCGGACGCTGGAGTGGCGACGAGGCCGCGCGCCGGCGCCTGCTCGAGCGTGCCGCCCGCGCGGGCTTCGCCGTCGTGGATGTCGAGCTGGGCGCCGGTTGGACCCCGACCCTCCCGAACGGCGCACGCCTGATGCTCTCGCACCACGACTTCGTCCGGACGCCGCCCGGCCTGCCCGCGCTCGTGCGACGCATGGAGCGCGCGGGCGCGGGAATCGTGAAGGTGGCGGTGACCGCGGAGCGGCTGCTCGACAACCTGAAGGTGGCGGCGGCGCTGCGCGCGGCGCGCGTTCCGGCCTGCGCGCTGGCGATGGGCGAGCTGGGGCGGCCGAGCCGCATCCTGTACAAGGTCTGGGGTGGTTTCCTGACCTACGCCGCGCCGGACGAGGGGGCCCCGACCGCGCCCGGCCAACTCCGGGCGAGCGAACTGCGCCACCTCTACCGGGCGCCCGGCCTCTCCCCGCGCACCCGCGTCTACGGGCTGCTCGGTTGGCCGATCGGGCACAGCCGCTCCCCCGCCTTCTTCAACGCGCGCTTCGCCGCCGCCGGACGCGACGCGGTCTACGTGCCCTTCCCGCTGCCCGACGGCCGCGAACTGGCGCGCTGGCTCGCGGCCTTTCCGGCGCACGGGTACAGCGTCACCTTGCCGCACAAGGAGGCGGCGCTGGCCGCGGCCGACCGCGCCACGGCGGACGCCCGGGCCATCGGCGCCGCGAATACCCTGCGCCGGCGCGGGGGCGCGCCGGGGGCCGAGTGGGCGCGGGAGGCGTGCAATACCGCCGGGCAGGCGGCGCGCGCGGAGCTCGAGGCGGTCGCGAGCGCGCCCCGCGCCGACGGCGGCGCCGGCTGGGGCGGCCCCCGCCCGCTCGCCGGCCGCGCCGCGCT
>JACRIP010000350.1 GCA_016220045.1 Planctomycetota bacterium | reverse complement strand
GCCGGCGAGGGCGGCGGACACCGCCGGCGCCAGGCCGACCGGGGCGCGCCGGCGCGGCAGGCCGGTCACCAGCGCGGCGGTGCGCCGGAGCAGCTCGAACTCGCGCGCGCAGTCGGAGCAGCCGGCCAGGTGCTCCTGCACCACGGCCGCCTCGGCCGCGGTCAATTCGCGGTCGAGCCAGGCGGAGGCGCGTTCGCGGGCGTCGGCGCAGTTCATGGAAATACCCTACTTGCTCGTTGCGGCATGGAGGTCGCGTTCGATTTCGCCGATGCGGGCGAGAATGCGGACGACGTCGAGGTCGCCCTCGCCGAGCAACTCGGTTTCGAGCTGCTCCATTTCGCCGCGCAGTTGCGCGTCGAATTCGTGGCTGGATTCCAGCAGGGTGCGCAGGCGCCAGCGCGCGGGCATCACCACGCGCGGGTCGCGCGGGCGGGCGGCGTCGCGGTTCTTCTTGAGGGCCTCCGCCGTCTTGGCGAGGCGGCCACCGGCGATCTGCTGGCGGGCCTTCTCCTTGGTGTCGAAGTCCGCGCCCGGGCCGGCGGCGGCCGGCGGCGCCGCTTGCGCTTCCGCGCTCGGGGCGGGCGCGCCGCGGCCCTGCTCAAGGTGCTCGGCATCCGCGGGCGCCACGGACTGCGACGACGCGGCGATGCCGGAGTCCTGGTCCGCGCCGCCGGATGCGGAAGCGATCGCGTCGTCGCCGGCAGTCTGGCCATAGCCGGCGGGTGGAGCCGCGGGCGCCGGCGGACCGTTGCCCCGCCCGGAGTTCTCGGCGGTCGCGGATTCGTCGATGCCGGCGAACCCGGGCGCGGCGCCGCCGCCGGCGCCCTCGGCCGGGGCGCTTGCCGCGCCGGCGTTCGGGGCCGCGCTGTCGGCTTCGCCGGCTTCCGTCGCAGGGTCGTCGCGGTCCAGGCGCGGGCCGCGCTGGCGGCGCTGGGCGATCTGGAGCAGGCGTCCGGGATCGCAGGCGCCCGGCCCGGCCTTCGACTCGCGTCCACCGTCCTTGCCGGCGCGGCCGGCGAGCGGGGTGCGGCGCGGTGACTCCTCCGCGGCGGCGGTCGCCACGTCGAGCAGCCCGGCGTCCTGATCGCGGCGCGCGATGATCTGCGACACGACTTCGGCGGCGAGGCCGTCCACGAGGCTGAAGACGTCGTCAGCGGGGCCGCGGTGCGACTTGACCTGGAGCCGCTCGAGGCGACCGCCGGCCAGACAGACCGTGACGCGGGCGGCCACGGCGATCTCCTTCGCGCCGCGCGGAGCGGTGAAGGAGCCGCTGAGCAGGAGGCGGATCTTGTTCAGGCGGAGGATTTCCTCGATCGCCGGCGAGAAGGTCAGCCGCGGCTCGGCGCCGGCCTTGGCCTCGCCGCCCGGCTCCGCCTTGCCCTCGCCCGCGCACTCGCCGATGGCCGCGTCCTTGCAGAGGTTGCGGCGCTGGAGCTCGCGGACCAGATCCTCCCGGGCGAACACCTGAAAGCGGGGATCGGCCTCGATGGCGGCGAGCAGCATTTCGGGGATGCCGACGCCGAGCCAGTCGAACTCGGGATTGCGGGCGACGTTCTGGAAGTCGATGATGGCGACCTTGAGGACGGACTCGGCCGGGTCGAAGAGGCTGCCGGTCTCGGGCGGGCGGGCGGGGGGCGCGCCGTCGGGGCGGGGCGACGGCGTGCCCGGCGTCGGCGTGGTCGCGACGGGCGCCGGGTCGGTCGTACGGGAGAACCAGTAGCCGGCGCCGGTGAGGAAGACCAGGAGTCCGGCGGTGGCGCCGACCACGTGGGAGTACCAGGGGCGGCGCGCGCACGCGGGGGCGGCGGCGAGCGTGACGGCGGTCGCGGAAACGCGCAAGGGCATTTCGTCTTCGGCGGTGGCGGGGAGACGTTCCTGGGTCAGGAGGGTCTGGGCCTCCTCGGCGGCGGCGTCCGCGGTGGCGGGCCGGTCGTCGCGGCGCTTGGCCAGCAGGCGGTCGACGAAGCGGGCGACCGGGCGCGAGAGGTTGGGGTTGATCTCGGCCACGGGGACGGGGCGGTCGTCGACGATCTTGCGGAAGAGCGCGACCGGCGTCTGGGCGGTGTGGGGGAGGCGGCCGGTGAGCATTTCGTAGAGGCAGACGCCGAGCGAGTAGAGGTCGGTGCGGCCGTCGAGGTCGTGGGTCTCGCACTGTTCGGGCGAGCTGTATTCGGGCGTGCCCAGGTAGGTCCCCGATTGGGTGATGCCCTGGCCGGGGCGCATGCCGCGGCTCAGGCCGAAGTCCATGACCTTGACGCGGCCATCCGCGTCCACCATGATGTTGGAGCACTTGATATCGCGATGGATGAAACCGCGGCGGTGGGCCTCGGCGAGGGCGAGGGAGGCGTCGCGGGTGATCTCGAGCGCGCGGCGCACGGAGAGGCGGTCCTTGCGGCGCACGAGCGTGGTCAGGGTTTCACCCTGGACGTACTGCATGGCGATGTAGAGGATGCCGTCCTGGTCGCCGGCGGAGTAGATCGGGACGATATTGGGATGATCGAGGCCGGCGGCGGCGCGGGCTTCGCGCAGGAAGCGCTCGCGGAACTCGTCGTCGGCGCCGAGCTGGCCGGAGAGAACCTTGACCGCGACGACGCGGTCGAGGGTCTCGTCGTGGGCCTTGTACACCACGCCCATGCCGCCATTGCCGAGGGGCCCGAGGATGCGGAAGGAGCCGAGCTTGCGCAGTCCGGCGCCGGTGGCGCCGCCGGAGGTCGCGACGCGGACCGTCTCGGACTGCGCGCCCGTGGGGGCCGTGGGGTATGGGTCGCTCGGGTTGGGGGCGGTGGTGGCCATGGCGTCGTTCCCGAAGGGACGGTGGACGGTGGTCAGTGGACGGTGGACAGTGAACGGTGGACAGTGGACGGTGGACGGTGGACGGTGAAAAGGGGTCAGGGGTCAGGGGTCAGGGGTCAGCGTGTAAGACCCCAGAAACGGGTCGTAGTTCCCGAATAATCGACGGGGGGCGAATCAATCCTCGACCAGGTGCTTGAGGCGGACTTTGAGCTCCTCGCGCGCGCGATGGATGCGGGAACGAACCGTGCCGATCGGGACCTTGAGGGCGGCCGCGATCTCCTCGTAGGAGAGGCCCTCGATGTCGCGCAGGACCAGCGCGGAGCGGAACTCCGCCTCCAGGCTCTGGATCGCGGCGTGGATCTGGCGGTCGCGATCGGACTCCTCCAGCGCCGCCGTCGGCCCAGGACCGGGGTCGGGAGGATCGAGCGGCCGCGCTTCGTCGTCGTCGGAGGAGCCCGGAGCGCCCACCAGCACCTCGTGGGAACGCCGGCGCGAGCGGCGATGGCTCAGGCAGAGGTTGATCGCGATGCGGTAGAGCCAGGTGAAGAAGGCCGAGCGCTCTTCGAAATCGTCAAGCGCGCCGTAGGCCTTGAGAAAGGTTTCCTGGCAGAGATCGTAGGCGAGGGAGGCGTCGCCGACCATGCGGTAGACGGCGTTGTAGATCCGATCCTGATACTTCAGGACCAACTCGTTGAAGGCCTGCGAGTCACGGCCCTTGCAGCGCCGGACCAGCGGAAGATCGGTGGTGTCGAGGAGGCCGGCCTGTTCCACAGCGACCGCTCCGCCGGGGATTGGAAACCTATTGGACAACTTCTTGATGCCGGATCATGATCTCGTCGAGGGATGGACCATGGCGGGCGACGTTTAGGGGTTCTGACGTTTGGGCGTTTAGGGTCGGATGGACGCGCGAACCCAGCCGCAGCTCTCCGACTGATCCCTGTCCCCTCCCAGTTTGGGTTTCAGGCGTGAGCCCTACTTGGGGGATTGAAGTTCCGCCGTCTCTCCATACTCGACCAGGTCGGGCGCGCGCCCGAAACCCAACCGGTGAGGGGTCAGGGATCGGGGACCAGGGGGAGAATTGCCGCGGGATCCGCGCGTCCAACAGACCCCAAACCTCTGAACGCCCAAACGCCTAAACGTCGCCCGCCATGGTCTGGCCCTCGACGGGACCAGGATCCGGCGTCACGAAGTTGTCCACAGCAGGTTTCCAGTCGATTCTACCGCCGGCGCCGCCGCATATTCCAGGCCCGCATCACTTCTCGGCGCCGTCGCGCGCGCAGCGGAAACCGACGCCGGGGAGGCGCAGCTTGGGGTTCTCGAGGTAGCGCGTGCTCGACCGCGCCCACCGGGAGGGCAGCAGGAAGGAGCCGCCCTTGAGCACGCCGTACTTGATGATGCGGGACTCGCCGGAGGGGTCCTTGACCTCGAAGTCCGCCGTCGTGGCGGTCCATTCGGCGACGTTGCCGGCCATGTCGAGCAGGCCGAAGGCGCTCGGCGCCTCCGGGAAGGACCCGACGGGAAGCGGCCCCCCCTTGCCGGACTCGATCGTGTTGCCCTTTTCCTTGTCGAACTCGTTGCCCCAGGGGAACACCCGGCCGTCGGCGCCGCGCGCGGCGTATTCCCACTCGTCCTCGGTGGGCAGGCGCTTGCCGGACCATTTGGCGTAGGCGGCCGCGTCTTCGGCGGAGACGCCCATGACCGGGCAGGCTTCCTGGCCCTTGGGGATCTCGGCGGGCCTGCCGGGCTGCGCCCGCAGCCAGGAACGCGGCGCAGGCTGGGAGGGGTTGGCGTCGAGGAAGTCCTTGTACTGGGCGCTGCTCACTTCGCGGCGGTCGATGTAGTATGCCTTGAGGGTCGCCTTGCGCGGCGCGCCGCCGCCGTCGCCGGGCTCGGGCACGCTGCTGAATTCCGCGGCCGGAATCAGCACCATGTCCTGCACCGTGGCGCGCTCCCGCAGCTCGGCCAGCTTCTGGGGAATCGAGGGATCGCTCGGGCGGCATTCGGCGGCCTTCTTCAGCGCCGCCTCGGCCTCGCCGACCTTGCCCGCATCGGCGGCGGCGTCCGCTTTCTTCATCCAGTAGGCGAAGAGGTTCTCGATCTCGCGCTGCTTGCGTTCGCAGGCGTCGATGCGCGACTGGACGTCGGCGGCGCTCTCGGTGTGGGGCAGGGCCTGGCGGTACGCGGCGATCGCCTCCGTGAGCTTGCCCTCCTTCTCCAGCGCCGTCGCCCGATCGAAGTGCTTCGCGAAGGTCTTGCGCCGCTCATCGGAGCGCTCGACCTGGGCGCCGAGCTGGGCGCGCGCGACGGCTTTCTCCGCGTCGGGGCTCGGCAGCAGCGCTTTCGCCTTTTCGTAGCAGGCGAGGGCGTTCTGCCAGTCGCGTTTGCCCTCGGCTTCGAGGCCGGACCGCAGCCAGAGGTCGTGCTCGACCTGGTTGAGCTTGGCGACGACTTCAGGTGATTCCTTGAGCTCGCGGGCTTTCTGGAACTGTTTGCGGGCCTCGTCGAGGTTGCGTTGGGAGTAGAGCTCCTGCGCGCGCGCGAAGGCCTTGCTGAAAAGCTCCTCCTTGCGCGCGGCCGCGGCGCCGACCTCGGCCTTGGGATTGCCCGGGTCGCGCTCCAGGGCGGCGTTGAACTTCGCCAGCGCACCGTCGATCTCCCCGGCGGCCAGCGCGGTGTTCCCCTCGCCGATGAGACGGCCGGCTTCGGCCTGGCGCTGGGTTTTTTCCAGGCGCGCCAGGTCGGCGGGCGTCGGGCCCTTGGGCGCGACCGGGCCGGGTACCGCCACGGGGGAGGCGCCGGGGCCGGTCTCCGGCGCGTTGCGCAGGTGCATCACGAGAAAGGTGCCGGCCAGGCCGCCCAAGACGAGCATGGCCAGGGGGCCGACGTAGCTGCTGCTTCCGCCCTCAGACATTCGACTCTCCTTCGTGCGCAGGTCGGTGTACGGGTCGGAGTACGGGCTGGAGTGCGGCTCGGAGCACGGGCTGGAGTGCCGGCGCCGGTCGTCGATCCCTCGTCGCGCGGCCGGACCGGGGAAGACCCGGGAAGTCACGTGACGAAGCGGGTATTTTACCAGTCGTTGGGCGGCGGGGGAAGCGGAAAGCGCGGGCGGAGGGGGGAAGCGGGAGCTGAGGGTGATGCGCACATCCCCCCACCCCGGCCCTCCCCGGCTGCGGCGGGGGAGGGGGAAGATGCGGGTGCGGAGAGCGAGGGTGGTGCGCGCACACCCCCACCCCGGCCCTACCCCGCGGCGGCGGGGGAGGGGGACGGTGGGCGTGGGGAGAGATGGGCGGCGGGCGCGGCTAGGGGGGGCGGGCGGGCGGGGGCGGGGGCTCGGTGGGGGGGGGTTGGACGGCGGCGGGCGGCGGG
>JACRIP010000361.1 GCA_016220045.1 Planctomycetota bacterium | reverse complement strand
GCGCCGGACAGTTCTTCCGCATTTCCGCCCAGCCCGGCGCCGCGCGCTCGCGCTACGGCATCGACTTCCGCGAGCCCTGGTTCTTCGGCGAACCCATCGGCTTCTCGGTCAGCGCCTTCTACTTCTCGAAGCGCCGCTTCTTCTTCGATGAAGAGCGCTTCGGCGGCACGGTCGGCTTCGACAAGCGCTTCGACGACATCCCCGGCTTCACGGTCGGCGTCAACTTCCGCGGCGAACGCATCCAGATCGGCAACATCGACAGCGACGCGCCCGAGGCGGCCTTCACGGTCGCCGGCGGCTCCAACCTGATCGCCCTCGAACCCTGGGCCGAATGGGACCTGCGCGACAGCGCGATCTTCCCGAGCGAGGGTCACGACGTCCGCCTGACCACGACCGCCGCCGGTCTGGGCGGCGACTATTACTTCCTGCGCGCCGACCTGGTCCTGGAGAAGTTCTGGACCATGTACAAGACCGAGACCGACGGCAAGCACGTGCTCGCCCTGGTCGGCCGCGGCGGCATTTCCGGGCCGTACGGGCCCTCCAACGAAGTGCCGATCTTCGAGCGCTACTTCGCCGGCGGCACCGGCAGCGCCCGCGGCTTCCAGTTCCGCACCATTTCGCCGAAGGACGAGTTCGGCAATGAGCTCGGCGGCAATGCGCTGCTCTCGGCGACGGCCGAGTACAGCATGCCGATCTACCGCACGGAGGTGCGCGGTCGCGAGCTGGACATCCTGCGCGGCGCGGTCTGGCTCGACGCGGCGAACGTCGAGACCAACTGGCAGCAGTTCGAGCCGCGCCATTTCCGCATCAGCGCGGGGTTCGGCGTGCGCTTCCAGGTGCCGCAGCTCGGACAGGTCCCGATCGCGATCGACATCGGCTTTCCGCTCAAGAAGGAAGAAGGCGACGAGACCCAGCTCGTGCAGTTGAACCTCGGCACGTATTTCTAGCTTCTGACCGGGGAAACCGCGCGGTGCCCCACGCCCCGCGCGCGCTCCCGATCGTTCTCTCGGAGGTCATCATGACGCCCCTTCGCAACCTCGGGTACGCGGCGCTGATCGCGGTGCTGGCCGCCGCTTTCGGCACGGTCCCCACTCTCTGGTCGCAGGCCAAGCCCGCCGGCCGCATCGGCGTGATCAACATCAAGGACGTCTTCACGAGGTACCAGAAGGCCAAGGAATTCGAGGACCGCCTCGAAGCCGAGACCAAGTCCGAAAAGCAAAACATCGAGCGCATGGACAAGGAGATCAAGGATCTGATGGAGGAGATCCAGATCCTGGATCCGTCGAGCGAGCTGCGCAAAGAGAAGACGGAGAAGCTGATCCAGCTCGACAGCCTGCTCAAGTACCGGGTGGAGCAGTGGAACCAGAAGACGCAGCAGCGGCTGAACGAGAACACGGCGCTGATCTATAACGAGATCCGCGACGAGTGCGACCGCTATGGCCAGGAGAACGGGTTCGACCTGATCCTGAAGAGCGAGGCGGCGCGGCTCGAGGTGAAGAGCAAGGAGAGCGCGAACCAGCGGGTGAACCGGCGCTCGGTGCTGTACTACGGGAAGGACCTGGACATCAGCGATGGCATCACCAAGGGGCTGAACGACCGCTTCGCGCGCGAGAAGGCGGCGGGCGGCGGCGGCGGGGCGGCCAATCCGGCGGGCGGCGGCGGCGGGGCGAATCCCGCGGGCGCGGGCAGCTAGCCGACGGCGGCGGGAATGGTTCTCCTCGACTCTCCGCGGGCCGGGAGCCCGACCGGCAAGACGGCCGGCCGGCGCCCCGGCCCCGACGCTTTCTCCGGGGGCGCCGTGGCGCAAGCGTTCGAGCGCACGATCCGCACGGCGGTCGAGCACGCCGGCAGCGGGCTCTTCACCGGGCGGCCGGCCACGGCCCGGCTCCAGCCCGGCGCGCCCGGCGCGGGCATCGCCTTCGTGCGCACCGATCTGCCCGGCCGGCCGCGCATCCTCGCCCACGTGGACCAGGTCCTGCCCCGTCCGCGCCGCACCTCGCTCGGCAAGGAAGGCTGTGAGGTCGAGACCGTCGAGCACCTGCTGGCCGCGGCCGCCGGGCTGGGCATCGACAACCTGGAGGTCGAGGTCTCCGGCCCCGAGTTGCCGGCCGGCGACGGCAGCGCGCGCGTATGGGCCGAGCTCTTCGCGCGCGCCGGCAGCGTCGAGCAGTCGGCGCAGCGCAAGGTATTCACCGTAAAAGACCCGATCTCCGTGGTCGAGGGGGAAGCCTCGCTGGTCGCGCTGCCGGGCGGCGGAGGGGGCGGCGGCGGGAAGGGCGGCGGGCCCAGCCTTACGCTCTCGGTCTCGATCGACTACGCGCCCGGCCTGCTGGCGCCGCAGTCCGTCTCGATTCCGATCGCGCCCGACACCTTCGCGCGCGACCTCGCGCCGGCCCGGACCTTCTGCCTCAAGGCGGAGGCCGAGGCCCTGCTCGCCGCCGGCGGCGGGCGCGGCGGGTCTACGGACAACACCCTGGTCATCGGCCCGGACGGCGCGCCGATCAAGAACGCCTACCGCTTCCCCGACGAGCTCGTGCGCCACAAGGTCCTCGACCTGCTCGGCGACCTCAAGCTCCTGGGCGCGACCCTCGACGCGCACGTCGTCGCGGTCAAGCCCGGGCACATGACGAATCTCCTCCTGGTGCGCAAGCTGGCGCGCGCCCTGGAAGAGCGCAAGATCGCCAAGACCGCGCACAACGATACCTGCCTGGACGTGCGCGAGATCCTGAAGATCCTCCCCCACCGCTATCCCTTCCTGCTGATCGACAAGGTGATCGAGCTCGACAGCTACCGGCGCGCGGTGGGCATCAAGAACGTGACCTTCAACGAGCCCTTCTTCCAGGGGCATTTCCCCGGACAGCCGATCATGCCCGGCGTGCTGCAGCTCGAGGCGATGGCGCAGCTTGCCGGCGCGCTCCTGATGCGCAAGGCCGACAACCAGTCCCGGCTCGCCGTGCTGCTCGCGCTCGACAAGGTCAAGTTCCGCAAGACGGTGGTTCCCGGCGACCAGCTCCGCATCGAGGCCGAAGCGGTCAAGATCAAGAGCCGCATCGGGCTGGTCCAGGCCCAGGCCCTGGTGGACGGCCAGGTCGTCACCGAAGCCCTTCTCAAGTTCATGCTGGTGGACTCCGAATGAGAATCCATCCGACGGCGCAGATCCATCCCGCGGCCGAGATCGCCGACGACGTTTCGATCGGTCCGTGGGCGGTCATCGGGCCGCACGCCAAGATCGGGCGCGGCAATGAGCTCGCGAACAACGTCACGGTGGTCGGCCGCACGACGATCGGCGAGGGCAACCGCATTTTCCCCTTCGCCGTGCTCGGCACCGAGCCCCAGGACTTGCGGTTCAACGGCGAACCCACCGAGCTGGTCATCGGCGACAACAACATCATCCGCGAATTCGTCACGATGAACATCGGCACGGTCAAGGGCGACCGCATCACGCGCGTCGGCAACAGCAACATGATCATGGCCTATGCGCACATTCCGCACGATGCCGAGATCGAGGACAACGTGATCCTGGCGAACGGCGTGCAGCTCGGCGGGCACACGCGCATCGAGCGCGACGTGACCTTCGGCGGGCTGGCGGCGGTGCATCACTTCGTCACGATCGGCCAGAAGGCCTTCATCGGCGGGCTCACGCGGGTGGTGCACGATGCGCCGCCCTTCATGACGACGGAGGGTCATCCGGCGCGCGTCAAGTGCGTGAACACGATCGGGCTGAAGCGGCGCGGGTTCACGCCGGAGAAGATCGAGGCGCTGCGCGAGTCCTACAAGCTGCTCTGGCGCTCGAACATCACGCGTCCGACGGCGCTGCAACTGCTGGAGAATCGCGAGCCGCAATTCGACGAGCTGCGCTACCTGGTGGAGTTCATCCGTGCGACCGAGCGCGG
>JACRIP010000360.1 GCA_016220045.1 Planctomycetota bacterium | reverse complement strand
CTACGACTGAACCACAGAGGCACAGAGACACAGAGACGACGGGAACGAGGAGGAGGCCGTTCCGCGCCTTCATCACCGGCACTCGTGTCTCCCCGCCACGCGGCGTGGCGCGGAACGGTCTCCTCCTCGTTCCCGTCGTCGTCTCTGTGCCTCTGTGTCTCTGTGGTTTCGTTCTGGTCCCGCAGCAGCGGACATGCACCCGCAACGGGAGTTCGCCTTGACTTCGCTATCCCCATTATAGATAATGCCGCGCTTCGGCGCCAAGCCATCCGACCGCGCGGCGCGTCGTTGGCCGGCGTACCTCCGTCGCTACCGATCCGTAATCCCCGGGTTGACATGGTAACGGCCGGCTGCGCGCTCGCCAACCGAGCATCACAACTCATTCGCGCGCAACAGCTTCCGCGACCGCTTGACAAACCCGTTCCGGCACGTAGGTTGCAACGCTGGACGTGCCACGGTCGCCGCGCCGGCATGCGACGCCCGCGCGCCCCAGAATCTCTCCGCGCCTTCCCTACTCTGGTAGAGGCCTGCTCATGCGCAAGAACCGCGGCATGGTCCTGATTGTCGCCATGGGAATGCTGGGAATCCTCAGCGTCCTCGCCATCGTCTTCATGACCATCACCGGCGCGGAGCGCTCGGTCACCCAGAGCTACGTGGACGATCGCCGGGCCTACATGCTCGCCACCAGCGGCCTCGAGCGGGCCGCCGGCGAGCTCGCGAACTCGATCCTGGCGCCCGCGGCCGCCGCCTCCCAGTTCAGCGCCTCCGAGGGCGAGGAGAAGCCCTGGGTCTTCGGCAAGCTCGGCACCGTCGGCTCCGGCCCGATCTCCGACCCGGGCATTCCCCTCGCCGAAGCCATCTACGTTTCCTACCAGGCCGTGGATGCGGCCGGCACGCCGGACTTCGTGCGCATCGCATCCCGCCAGAACACCCCCAAACGCCAGGCGCTGTTCGGGGAACCGCGCACCGACATCTTCGGCGTCACCGGGCGCCTGGGCGCGACCTACGGCGGCGGCGCCGACTACTACGCGATCAAGATTCTCGACGCGGGCGGTCGCATCTGGATCAACGGCCCTGACCTCAACGACGGCAACGCCAATCCCAACGTCGCCAAGAGCATCGCCGACCTCGCGCCCAACGTCCGCATGATGCTCAACACCCTCGGCCAGATCCTCGCCACCGAACAGCAGTTCAGCGTCCCCAACCTGGGCGACGTGCTCTCCACCTTCCGCAAGCAGCTCGGCCGCGACTTCGACATGCTCACCGAGATCAAGCCCGTCCTCGGTTCGAGCGACCAGGCCCAAACGCGCAACTTCGAGCTCCTGCGCGCCTACGTGACCTCGAAGGCCTGGGTCGACCGCTCCACGCTCGATCCGCGCGTGATCCTGCATCCGCGCCCCGACGATCCCAACATCATCTACAACAACTCGGTGGCCTTCACGCGCGCCGACGGCTCGCCCCAGGAAGAGCTGGCGATGGCGCCGCGCATCGCCCTGCCCGCGCCCTTCACCGGCACACTCGCCCTGGTCTGGGCCTCCTGCGGCTCCGACCGCCTGGTCGGCGACGACCCCGGCAAGTGGGCCCCCCACTGGGTCTCCCGCAGCGACGTTAAGGAAACCCCGGCCGGCGCCGAGCAAATCGGCCCCGTCCTCCAGCCCCGCGCCCCGGTCAACGTCAACTCCGCCGCGCGCGAAGTCCTGCGCGCCCTGCTCACCAACCTCCGCGGCCGCTACTTCCTGCGCACCGCCGGCTCCCCCACCGAGCCCCGGACCTTCATGGGCAACGGCTTCAAGCCCGGCTTCGAGGTCACCATCGACGCCACCCTCGCCGGCAAGCTCGCCGACAAGCTCATCGAACAGCGCCGCGCGCTCATCACCGCCCGCGGCTACGGCTTCGCCACCTGGCACGATTTCAACACCTACGTCGACTCCCTCCCCGACTCCTTCTTCGACGGCGACAAGCGCAAGGCGCGCGCAAAAAAGAACGTCGTCAAGGCCAACGCCAATCCCAACAGCCACCTCAACAAGTTCAATCCCGACCTCGCCTTCGGCACCTCCTACGGCGAGACCGACAAGGGCGACCTGGTCTACGTCCCCAACGGCAACGTCGGCTGGACCACCGAGTTCGGGTTCGCCTCCAACGGCTACTTCGAGATCGAATCCCTCGGGCGCGTCCTCGGCGCCGCCGGCGCGGGCGAGCCCGCGCGCGTGATCGCCGAAAAGAAAATCTCCACGATGGTGAAGGTCTCCGAGGTCTTCCGCCACTCGACGCAGCGCGAGTTCGTGGTCAACCGCGTGGGCGGCGGCAGCGGCACCGCGACCACCTACACCCTCTACCCGGAAAACCTGGACGACGTCGGGCTGGCGAACGCCGCCGAGTACGACGGCTACCTGATGCCGGCGACGACCGACAAGGGCGCGGGCCTCGCGGGCGCCGCCTTCCGCGCCACCTATACCAAGGACTTCGGCCTCGACGCGGTCGGCCCGGCCGAGCACGGCGTTTCCCTGATCAATCCCGCGAGCGGCGGCTCCCCCAGCGGCTCCGGCAACGGCGCCAGCGAACTCTTCAACGACGGCCTCTTCGTCCACGAGTCCCGCCGCTACCCCAGCTACACCAATGTCAGCCAGTACGGCAGCACCGGCTTCGGCGCCCAGGACGACTACGTCCGCAACGAGCGCGCGGACGCCAAGATCAAGATGGACAACGGCACGCTCGAGATGTGGGTCAAGCCCACCTGGGCGGCTTCCGAGTTCCCCTCCCTGCTCCAGGGCACGATCAACAACCCGGTCGCGATCGGCTCGCGCACCTTCTTCTCCGCGGGCGACGGCAAACTCGGCGCCGCCTACGGGAATACCCTGGGACCCTCCGATCAGACCGTCTCCGACAACCGCGTCGCGGTCTTCGCCCGCCACGGGACCACCGGACCCTTCCTCTTCGGCCTCCAGGCCACGCGCATCGCCGAACCCTACGGCTGGCAGGGCACGAGCACCAAGGGCCCCTACCCGATGGCCGACCTCTTCTACTACTGGGGCTGGTACCACGCCAACTGGTACCGCATGCCGAACAACCTCAGCTCGCCCCAGGATCCCTACAACTGGGCCTTCCCCGGCGTGTGGCACCACGTGCGCTTCGTGTGGAACGCGGCCAACTCCGCCTACCTCTTCGTCGACGGCCGGCCCTCAGGCGATGACCCGGTGCTCGGCGGACGCGCGGAACAGGCGATGGCGGCGTCGGCGTGGTCCCTCTTCCCCGGCACCAACCGCTTCCGCACGAACTCGACGAACGGCTACGTCTGCTCCGGCGACGTCACGATCGACGACCTCAAGCTCTACAAGACCCAGATCTCCACGACCTCCTTCGTGCCGCCGCACCGCTACGTCAACACCTGCGCGTACAGTGCGAAGATCGGCCCGCCCGCGACCAGCGCCCTCGACCCGCTCGACAAGACCATGGACTTCGGCGGGCGCGTCGCTTCGGTTTCCTGGACCGCCCATTATCCCAAGTTCACCGGCAGCGGCGGGTCCACGAGCTGGAACTTCGCCGTGGTCGGCGCGGCCGCGGCCTCCTCCGCCCTCGCGGTGAACGTCACGCCCGGCCAGGCCCAGGAGCTCGAAGGGCGCGGCGCGCGGCCCACGGCGCCGATCAATTTCGCGCCCGGCGACGAACTGCGCTACGCCATGCAGATGAACGTCACCAGCGCCAGCTACCGCATGGCGGCGCCGATCTTCGACGACGTCACCGTCACCGTGATCCCGGCCGGCGGGTTCAAGTACCTGTACTACACGCTCGAATAGGCCGCCGGCCCTTTCCTACCCGACCGACCTCCCCGTGTAGGGGCGCGTGGCTACGCGCCCCTACCTTCGCTTTGGAGGCGTCGTCAGGCCGGCCGGGGGTCGCGCCGCCGTTTTCCCGAACTCGCTCCGCATCTGCCGTCGTCGTCGTCGTCGTCGTCGTCGTCGTCGTCGTCGTCGATGAGGCCGCCCTCGTCCCCAGCCCGACGACAGCGTGCCGTGCCGCCTCCAGCGATGGATGACGATGAGGATGGTGGCAGCGGCAGCGGCAGCGGCAGCGG
>JACRIP010000359.1 GCA_016220045.1 Planctomycetota bacterium | reverse complement strand
GGCGGGGGCGGACACTGCGGGAGCGGGCGGCGCGGCCGCGGCGGGTTTGGAGGGAGCGGGTGCGGCAGCGGTGGGTGGCGCGGACATGCCCTCTCCCCGGCCCTCCCCCGCTGCGGCGGGGGTGGGGGACGCTGCGGGTGCGACGGGACCGATGGCAGGCGCTGCGCCGGGGGAGGGGGACGGTGCGGGTGCGACGGGACCGGCGGCAGGCGCTGCGGAGGGGGACGGTGCGGCTGCGACGGGACCGGTGGCGGGCGGGACGGGCGCAGCGGCGGGCGCCGGCTTGTCCTGCGGCGCCGGAGTCTGGGGCGTATCGTCGGGCATCGACGAATCCTCCTGTGAGCCTATTTCCCGCCCGTGAGCGATTCCTGGGCGGAGAGCGCCGCGCGCCGCACCTTGAGGCTTCGATCCTCGCGGCCGAGCCGCGCGACGAGGTCCTCGAAGCTCCGGTCGCCGATGCAGGCGACGGCGTTGAGGGCGTTGATCATCACCTCTTCGATGTTGTCTTCGCGCATCGGGACCCTCCCGCCGGCCTCCGTCTGCGCCACGACCTTGGCCAGCGCCGCGCGATCGAGCATTTCACGCAACACCGGCGCGCCGGCCGGATCCTTCATCCGGGCGAGCGCGAGCGCCGCATTCCAGCGCACGTCGTCGGCCGCGTCGCGCAGCCCCGCGACGAGCACCGGGCTGGTCGAGCGATCACCGTAGAGGCCGAGCGTGTAGTAGACCGCCTTGCGCACGCTCGGGTCCTTGTCCTGCGCATGGCGCGCCGCAGCCGGCGCCGCCTGCGCATCGCCGATGTTGCCGAGCGCGAGCAGCGCGCTCACCCGAATCTCCGGCGCCTCCTCGTCCAGCGCTGGCGTCAGCAGGAAGATCGCCCGCGGGTCCCGGAGGTTGCCGAGCGCGAGGATCAGGAACCGCCGCAACTGCACGCTGTCTTGCGCGTCGTCCCGCGGCGCTTCCTTGTAGGCGAGAATGACCCGATCCACGACCTCCGGAGAGACCGGCTCGTTGGCCTGCCGATCGATCGCCAGCTTGCGCGACAATTCGAAGGCCGCCTGCCACTTCCGGTTGCCCTTGGCGGCGTTCAATTCCTCCACCAGGCCGGTCAGGCCGCGCTCCTCGCCCATCAGCCAGCGCACGCCGGCATAGAGCCCGACACAGGTCACGACGATCAGCAGCGGCACCAGGAAGAACTGGACGATCAGCACCGGGAAGGCGGGTTCCTCGAGCATCTTCTGTTCGAGCGAAACCGGTGCAGGGGTCGTCGGCGCGGCGTCGCCGGGATCAGGCGCCGGCGCGGGCTCGACCTCGGGGGGCGGGGCGTGCTCTTCGACCACGGGCGCGTCCTTGTCTGGCGACCGCCGACGCTGCGCCCGGACAGAATACGGACGCACAGAAGCGGCGGGGTGGCGAGTGGGCTGAATAGCAGAATCAGGGGGGGTTCGTCAAGCACTTTTGGGGAACAGTCCAGCCCCGCGGCGCGACCGATTGGACGCACCGCGCGGATGACGACGTCAGTTAGCAATCTCGGTGCCGTCCCCGAGTTGCGACGAAGAACCCCGCAGCCCACGGCCCTGCGCGGAGGGCGCGGCAGGCGGCGCGGCGGCCGCGTGCGCAGGGTCTGACCGATGCGTCAGCCGGGACGGACGGGATGGTCACGCGGACGGCGGGCCGGGCGCGACGGGGGGCGCGGGCGGAGCTTGGCTGGGCGCGCGCGGGCGCGGGCGGAGGAGGAGCAACAGGGCGAACCCAGCGGCGGCGGCGAGACAGGACTCCCCCAGCCAGTCGCCGTGGCGCGCGAAAAAGGTCTCGCGCTCGCGCAACAGGACGCGGCGGACCATGGTGCCGGGAAACTCGCGGGTTTTCCCGTCGGCGGCGACCAGCGGCTCGATTTCGCCGCGGGGACCGATGAACCCGGAGATGCCGGTATTGGTGGCGCGCACCATGCCCATCTTGAGTTCGGCGCAGCGGAAGACCGACAGGTGCAGGATCTGGTCGAGCTCGCCGGAGTCGAGGAACCAGCCGTCGTTCGCCAGCGCGACCAGGAAGGTCGCGCCGGCGGCGGCATGGGAACGGGACAGGTAGGTAAACATGACCTCGCCGCAGATCAGCGCGCCGAAGGGTCGGCCGGCGAGCTCGAAGGTCCGCAGCGAGCGGCCGGGCGAGAGGTTGGGGATGACTGTCAACTCGGAGGCCTTGAGCACCAGGGCGTCGAGCCACGCGCAGTGCTCGCGCAGGGGGATGAACTCGCCGACCGGCACGCGATGGAACTTGTCGTAGCGCTGCACGAGATTACCCATCGGGGAGATCATGTAGGCTGAATTGTACTCGCGCTCGACGCCGGCGGCGTCGTTCTCCAGCGTGAGGGCGCCGACGAGGAAGGGCTTGCGCAGGGCGCGCGCGAGGAGCTGGGCCTCGGCGGCGTTCTCCGGATAGCGCCCGAGGGCGTAGGGGTACATGGTCTCGGGCCAGACGAGGAGGTCGTAGGGTTCGGCGATCGAGTAGGAGAGCGTGCGGTGGATGGCGAGGATCTCCTCGCGGCTCTGACCGGTTTCCTTCACGGTCTGGGGGATATTGCCCTGGACGACGGCGACGGCGGGTCCGGGGCGGGGGTCGGCGGCGGCGAGGACGCGGGCGCCGAAGGACCAGGTGGCGGCGAGGGCCGCGAGCGTGACGCCGGCGGAGAGGAGGAAGGCGGGCGAGCGCAGGACGGCGCCGAAGCCGCGGCGCAAGCCGCCGACGACGAGCCAGGCGAGGAGGGCATTGACGGCATAGACGAGAAGGTTGAGGCCGGCGACGCCGGTGATTTCGACGATCTGGACAAGCGGGAGGTGGGCGTGCTGGGTATGGCCGGGGTGGAGCCAGGGGAAACCCCCGAAGGCGATGCCGCGGAGGTGTTCGGCGCCGGTCCAGAGGACGGGTGCGGTGACGAAGAAGCGCCAATCGGGCGCGGCGGCGAGGCGGCGCTGGAGGAGGGCGAAGGCGAGGGGGAAGACGCCCTGGTAGGCGCCGAGGAGGACGACGACGAGCCAGGAGACGCAGCCGACCCAGGAGAAGCCGAGGCAGAAGAAGAGCCAGCCGCCGAGCCAGGCGAGCCAGAAGAAGCCGCGGCGCGTCCCGGCGATCATGACGAAGATCATGTAGGGCGCGGCGGCGACCCACGCCAGCCAATCCACGTCGAACGGCGGGAAGGTCAGCCACGTGGCCGTCGCGTGAACCACGACGAGCGCGAGGGCGACCAAAGTCCAAAGTCTCACGAGTCTAAAGTCCAAAGTCCAACGAGTCCCACGAGTCCCACGAGTCCAAGGTCTCACGAGTCCAAACGCGTCCCAAGTCTCATGAGTCCAACGAGTCGAGAGTCAGACGAGTCACGAGTTCAAGGACAGGGCGGCACTGGTGGGCTACTCCCCCTTTTTGTACTTCCGTCCGCGCAAGTTGGACTGGCGGAGGTAGCGCGAAAGGCTGAAGAGCATCCGGCTGATTTCGGACACGTGCGCGAAGAGGACCTCAAACTGAGCGGGCGTCAGGTACTTCCGATCCAGGGAGACGTACAATTCCGACCTGACCTCGCCGGCGGAACCCTTCGCCAGCGCCAGGAACTGGGCGAATTCGTTGTCGCCGTCGCGTTCGAAGCCCTCCGCTATGTTCGACATGATCGAAACGGCGGCCGCCCGCAATTGGTCATGGAGTTTGAAGTCCCGCGCAAAGCTCCCCGAGAGCGTGACGTCATAGACCTCATTCGTCAACACCCGAGACTTCTTCCAGACGTCGAGATCCTCGAATCGCTCGATCGAACTCATCAGGAACTCTCCGGAACTTGCGAACTCGTCCGACCATGGACTGGTTGGACCTTGGACCCGTTAGACTCTGGACTTGTGGGACCTTGGACCCGTCAGACTTTGGACCCGATAGACTTTAGACTTTGGACTCGTGGGACTTTGGACCCGTTAGACTTTAGACTTTGGACTCGTGGGACTTTGGACTCGTACGGCTCGGTTCCAGTCAGGCGATCGGAATCACCTCAACCGTCGTGCCGGCCGGGAGCGGCGGGGAGCCCGCGGGAACATTTAGTAGGGCGTTCGCCTGGGTCATGCCCAGGATGTCCGCGGAGCCTTTCCAGGCGGTCGGCGCGACCGTGCGCGTGCCGTCGGGAGCCAGCGTGAGACGCGCCGGATGGAATTGCTCCCGGTCCGACGTCTTGCCGAAGGGCTCGGCCAGACGCGCGGTCACCACCCGCCGCTCCAGGTCGGGATTGCCCGCCGCTTGCGCGAGCGCCGTGCGCACGAACAGCTCGAAGCAGACCATCGTGGATACGGGATTCCCCGGAAGGCCAAAAACGAGCGTGTCGCGCACCCGGCCGAACCAGGCCGGCTTCCCCGGCTTCATGTTCACGTTGTGGAAGATCGTCGCCACGCCCTGCGCGGCGAGCACGCCCGACACGTAGTCCTTCTCCCCTACCGACACGCCGCCCGTCACCAGGAGCACGTCGTGCTCGAGACCGGCGGCGATCTTGCGCTCCAGGTCGGCCTTCTCGTCGCGCGCCGTGCCGAGATAGACATAGGGAAAGCCGGCGGCGGCGACCTGCGCCGCGACCGAGTAGCCGTTCGAGTCCCGGATCTGCGCGCCGGTCGGACGCGTGCCCACCGCCACCAGTTCGTCGCCGGTGGTGAGCACCGCCACCGTCGGCCGCCGATAGACCGGGACCTCCGCCCGCCCCACGCACGCGAGCACGGCAAGCTCCGGCGGACGCAGCAGCGTGCCGGCGGCGAGCACGCGCTGCCCCACCGCCATCTCGTGCGCGCGCGCGACCACGTTGGCCCCCGGCTTCGGCGCCTTCAGAATGCGCACCGCTCCCCCCCCGACCGCCCCGTCCGCCCCCCGCGCCGGCTCGGTGTGCTCGACCTGCACCACCGTATCCGCCCCCTCCGGCACCGGCGCACCGGTCATGATCCTCACCGCGGTCCCCGCCGCGACCCGCGCCGCCCCGCACTCCCCTCCGGCGAATACCTCACCCACGATCCGCAGCTCCGCCGGCAGCGCGGCCAGGTCGAGGGCGCGCACCGCGTAGCCGTCCATCTGCGCCCGCCGGAAGGGCGGCATGTCCACGTCGCTCGCCACGTCCTCCGCCAGCACCCCGCCGAGGGCGGACAGGAGCGGCACCGAGACCACCCGCCGCGGCGGCGCGTTTTCCGCGACCAGCCGGCGGGCCTCACGAACCGGGATCATCCTCCAGCTCCTCCGGACGGAAAAGCTCCTTCGCGATGCCCAGCTTCTTCACGCGATAGCGCAGCGAGCGGAAGGTGAGCTTGAGAAGCTCGGCCGCCTTTGTAAGGTTACCACCGGATAGTTGCAGGGCCTGGCCCAGGTAGGCGCGCTCGACCTCCTCCAGTTTCTGGTCGAGCGAGACGCCCTCCGGCGGGATCGCCGGGGCCGCGACCCGCGCCGGGGCGGAACGGACCTTGTCCACCAGGTCCTCGACCCCGATCTCGTTCTTCTCGACCAGCGCCACCGCCCGCTGCACCGAGTTCTCCAGCTCGCGGATGTTGCCCGGCCAGTCGTACGCCAGCAGGGCGGCCATCGCATCGGGCGTGAAACGGTTCACGTCCTTGCGCAGCGCCCGGCCGAACTTGGCGAGGAAGTGCCCGGCCAGGAGCGGGATGTCCTCCTTGCGCTCGCGCAAGGGCGGCAGGCGCAGCGTGATGACGTTGAGCCGGTAGAAGAGATCCTCGCGGAAGGTCTGCCGCCGGACCTCTTCCTCCAGGTCGCGGTTCGTGGCGGTGATGAAGCGGATGTCTACTCGGGTATTCTCCGTACCCCCGACCCGTTTAAGCTCGCGCTCCTCGAGGACGCGCAGCAGCTTGACCTGGAGGGCCGGGGACATCTCGCCGACCTCGTCGAGGAAGAAGGTCCCGCGGTCGGCGAGTTCGATCAGGCCGCGCTTGTCGGCGACCGCGCCGGTGAAGGCGCCGCGCATGTGGCCGAAGAGCTCGCTCTCGAGGAGGGACTCGGTGAAGGCGCCGCAGTTGACGGGGATGAAGGGTTCGGCGGCGCGCGGGGAGCCGAGGTGGAGGGCGCGCGCGACGAGTTCCTTGCCGGTGCCGGACTCGCCCTGGATGAGGACGGTGGCGTCGGTGGAGGCGATGCGGCGGATGAGATCGAAGATCTGCTGGATGGCGGGCGAGCTGCCGACCATGCTGCGCGCGGCGCCGAGGCCGCCGCCGGCCGACCCGCGCGTGCGGCCCAGGAGGACCGCGCGCGCCACCGAGGCGCGCACGTCGCGATTGTCGAAGGGCTTGCGGATGAAGTCGAAGGCGCCGAGGCGCATCGCGTCCACCGCCGCCTCCCAGCTCCCGAAAGCGGTGATCATGATCACCAGGGCGTTCGGGTCGGCCTCCCGGTAACGCCGGAGCATCGTGATGCCGTCGCAGTCCGGCATGCGCAGGTCCTGGAGGACCACGTCGGGCTTGCGGGCGCGAAAGCACGCGAGCCCGCTCTCCCCGTTCGCGGCGCGCTCGACCTCGTAGCCCTCCTTGGCGAGCACGACCGCAAGGACCTCGCCCACGCTCTCCTCATCGTCCACGATGAGGACGCGTCCCGGGTCGATGGATGCGGGGGCGGGGGCGGCCGCGGCGGTGGGACGCTCAGGCATCGGGTCAATTCCCTTCGCGAACCGGTTCGAGGCGGTCGATCAGCCACGCGCCGTCCGTGCGCACCAGATGGAAGCGGATGTCGAGGCGCATCGGGCCGGGGAGCGGAGCGGTGTCGGCCGCGCGCAGAAAGACGTCCAGGCGCACTTCCGCCGAGTCGGCGGCGAACGCGACCTCGCGCTTGAGGATGCGCGCGTCCAGGAAGCGCCAGGTGGCGAGCGAACCCTTCACCCACTCCGCGAGGGCGGCGCGATCGCGCCCCTGCCACGTGCAGTCGGGCGTGAAGAGGGCGAGGGCGGCGCCGGCGTCGCCGGCCAGGACCGCGACGCGACCGCGCTCGATCACCTTGTTGACGCGACCGCTGTCGGTCTCGATCAGCCACCACGCGAGGAGGGCGAGAACCGCGGCGGCGGCGGCGGCAAGCTTGGGCCGATCTTCGCGCGCCAGGGTCATGACGGCTTGCGGTCCGGACGGTTCGAGATTTCCTTCAGCAGGTCCTCGATCTTCCGGCGCTCCTCGCGCGCGCCCGCGTCCTGGGCTTCGCGGGGGGGCAGCATCTGCAGGAATTCCTGTAGGCGCACGCGGGCGGGAGTATACTGTCCCTCGAGGGCGAGCGCGATGCCGAGGTAATAGCGCGCCCGCAGCGCGCACGCCGGCAGCTTCGCCGAGACCTCCAGGGCGCGCTCCAGGTAGGGCACGGCCTGGTCGCCGCGCCGCACTTCGACGAAGACCTGGCCGAGCCCGAGCAGCGCGTCCACGTTTTTCGCATCCCCCTGGAGCGCGAGCTGGTAGCTCTCTTCGGCCATGCGCATCCACTGGGTGGCCTGCGGAAGCTGTTTCGCCGCGAGCGCCGCCTGGCCGCGCACGCAGTAGATGGAGCCCAAGCCGACGTAGGCCGGCGGATACTTCGGATGCTTGTCCAGCGCGCGCACGAACATCCCCTCGGCGAAGTCGTACTTCTGGTTGGCGAAGTAGTATTTGCCGAGGTTGATCTGTTCTTCGAGGCTGAGTCCGGTCGGCGGGCCGCCGCAGCCGCAGAAGACGAGGGCGAGCGGCGCCAGCGCGGCGAACGCGAGGAGCGAGCGGCCGGGACGGGCGGAAACGCGGGAGGATCGGGGCATCGGGGATCACCTCCGGTTGGCGGACGGGGTGGGGTTGGCGGAGCGGCGCAAGGCCTCCTTGACCAGGAGCTCGACCGCGCTGCCGGCGGGCAGGGCGCGGGCGGCATCGGCGACGGACTTCTCGGCGGTCGGACGCGGAAAGCCGAGCGAGAGCAGGGCGAGGACGGCGTCGGCGGACGCGGCCTCGTCGCGCCCCGGCGCCGGCGATTCAGGTAAAAGCCGTAGCGCGGCCATGGGTTCGCGCAGCTCCAGCAGGATGCGCTGGGCGGTCTTCTCCCCCACGCCCTTGAGCTTGCGCAGGAATTTCACGTCGCCGGCGGCCACGGCGCGCGCGAGCTCGGCGGCGGCGCACGAGGAGAGGATGCCGAGCGCGGTGACCGGGCCGATCCCCGAGACCGAATTGAGGAGGAGGAAGAGTTCGCGCTCGGTGCGGGTGGCGAACCCGTAGAGGCGGGGGATTTCCTCCTGGATGCGCAGATGGGTGAAGAGCCGGGCCGCGCCGGACGCGGGCAGCGCGTCGTAGGTGGAGACCGGGACGCTGAGGCGGAAGGCGACGCCCCCGACGTCGAGAACGACGTGGGCGGGCATGCGTTCGGCGAGACGTCCTTCGAGGTATTCGAACATGCGCGAAGTCAGTGTCCCTTGGGTGGGGGCTGCGGGGAGGAAGCGCCGGGCGGCGGGGGCGCGCCGGCGGCGGGGCTGCCGCTGCCGCTGCCGTGGGCGGCGCCGACCACCCGGTCCTTACCGGAGGCTTTGGCGGAGTAGAGGGCCTGATCGGCGCGCTTCACGAAGTCACCGAGGGCCAGGTTGGCCTCGAACTCGACGACGCCATAGCTGAGTGCGACCTTGAAATTGGGGTCGCCGATCTCGAAGTCGTGGGCGGCGATGAGATCGCGCAGGCGTTCGGCCACGATGGTGGCGCCCTGGAGGGGCGTCTCGGGGAGGACGATGGCGAACTCGTCGCCGCCGAGGCGCGCGGCGATGTCTTCGCGGCGCACATATGCGGTGATTTCCTGAGCGATGCCGGCGAGGACGCGGTCGCCCACGGGATGGCCGTAGGCGTCGTTGATCTTCTTGAAGCCGTCCACGTCGGCCATGACGAGGGAGAGGGTGCGCTTGTAGCGGATGGCGCGGTGGAGTTCGCGTTTCAGGTTGTCGTAGAAGGAGCGGTAGTTGTGGAGGTGGGTGAGCCCATCGGTGCGCGCCTGGCGGTCGATTTCGCGGAAGAGCATGCAGTTCTGGATGGCGACGCCGAGGATGTGACTGAGCTGGATGAGCGGGGGGAGGTCGTTGATTTCGTCGAAGACGCCGTCGCCGGTTTTTTCGGAGAGGTTGAGGACGGCGACGACGGCGCGACCGGCGAGGAGGGGGACGCAGAGGCAGGACTTGGTGGCGTACTTGTCGGCGAAGGAGCGGTCCACGGGCATGCCGCGGAGGCGCTGGTAGTCTTCGAGGTCGCGCACGAGGAGGGCTTCGCGGCTCTGGACGGCGACGCCCATGAGGGAATTGGCATTGCGGCGCACGACGACGCGGCGGTTGATTTCGTGCGGGTGGTTATGGCCCTTGAGGGTCAGCTCGTCGGTCTTGGGATCGTAAAAAAAGAGCGAGACGTAGCGGGCGTCGACGAGGAGGGGGATTTTCTCGACGCAGGTGTGGATGATTTTGTCGATGTCGAGGGTATTGATTTCCTGGGTGAGGCGGTACATGCGGTTGAGGTTTTCGGTGAGGTGGGAGAGGCGTTCGCGGACGGAGTCGAGGATCTGGATATTCTGGCGCAGGTTCTGATTGAGCGCCTCCTGGTCGGCGAGGCGGCGGCGGAGATCGGCGAGCTCGGCCGCGGCGGGAGAAGCGGGCGGACGGGCGCCGGCGGCGGGGTCGGGGTCCCGTGCGGGCATCCGGCGGCTCCCAGAGGGGCGTGGTGGGTGGGGCGGAGTCGAGGGGGCAAGGCGCGGGGGCGATTATGGCAGCAGAGCGGGCGCAAGTCAAGGAGGGGCGGAGGGCGGGGTGCATGCCCGGACCTGCATCTCGACCGCACCGCCCCCACGCATCCGGGAACTGCCCTCCGTCGTAGCTCGTACTCGTACTCGTACTCGTACTCGAATGCCCTGGGCGATCGAGTACGAGTACGAGCTACGAGCACGACGGAGGCCATGCTGCCGCCAAGGTACGCCCGCTGCGGCGGCCCAGCACTCCGCGTCACGGGGGCGGCGATCGAGGGGACAAGCGCGTCGGCAATACCGGACATGCAGGCCGGAGGGCGGGGTGCATGTCCGGTATTGCGGCAGCGCCGGACTGCTTTGAAGAACCACGAAGAGTACGGGAACACGAAGGGCCACGAAGCGGCAACCACAAAGGGCCACGAAAGGGGCCGGGACGGGCCGCGCTGCCTGGGAATGCCGAGTCGCGATCCGGCAGCGATTCCCGCGGTCCATCCCGGCCCCCCGTGGTGGCCCTTCGTGTTCCGCCCTCCCCCGCCCCGGGCGCCGCGGACGATGCGGCCGGCCCCGGCCCCGGTTCGGGGTCAGTGGATCCGCGCCGTCCTCCACGCGGGGTTTCCGCTTGACTTGGGCAGACCGCCCGGGATACGCTCTTCCGTGTAGCCCGCCCCGCCGGTCCGGTCGCCGACGCGGGGCGGCCAAATCGCTTGCGTGTCAGATCCCGTGAGTACGTCTCCTCCGGAGGGTGGTGGATCATGCATCAGGTAATCACGGTATCAACCGGCTCGCGCCTCCCGTGTTTCCCGCGCGGCGGGCGCCTCCCGTTCCTCGCGCTCGGCTGCCTGCTCTCCGCGCTCGCCCTCCCGCTCCTGCGCGCGCAAGAGCCGCCGCCGGAAGGCGGGGGGGGGGGCACTCCTCCGCCTGAGCCGCGTCTCGAGCTGACCTTCTCCACCCAGTTCCCGCTGCCTGCCCCTGCGCCGCTCCGGCTCGCCGTTCAGCACGCCGACCTCGTCGACCTCGACACCCTCCACCTCGAGATCGACGCCCAAGACGCGACCGGCGCCTTCCTCGCCGCGGCCGGCGTGAGGATCGAGGGGGACACCACGATCTACTCCGTGGCGGACTTCCGCCCGCTCGTCCCGGACCTCGCGCAACCGTTTCGGCTTGACGCCGCCGTCGTCGCGGACGCAGGCGGCGCGCCGGTCGGCGCCGCGGGCTGGTTCAATGCGGCCGTCCCCCCCGACGTCATCGGCGCCATCCTGGAACGCTACCGCGCGGCGCTCGCGCCCGATCCGGGCCTCCCCCGCTCGCTCGACGAAGCCCGCGGCGCGACCGCCGCCATCGCGCCGAACTATGGCAATCCCGCGACCGGCCATCCCTGGACCCTGCCCGAATTGCTCGGCGCCGCGGACTGGCCCGCGCCGGTCGAGCCCGCCACCGACTACGAGCACCTGCGCGGCGTGCTGCGCCGCCTGGACTCCGCGCTCCGCTACGGCGTCGGGATCGGCGGCGCGAGCAAATCCGCCGGGATCAACAACCAGTTCGCCGGGCCCGACGGCGGGTCCGTCCAAGACGACCCCTTCGAGAATCTGCGCGATCGCCTCTGGCAGGAGATTCTGACGTCGACCCCGCTCTGGCATATGCCCGGCTGGTTCCACTCGGCGGCCTGGGTCGGCCACATCGCCGCGCAAAACCCCGACGGTTCCATGGCCTACGTCGGCTGCGCCAGCGGCGTGCTGAGCCGCGGCTTCGGACAGCTCGATCTGCAGGGGCTGCCCGGCCTCACCGGGCTTTCCCTCCGGCTGGTCGGCATCGCGGACGGCATCCAGCACAACCCGTGGATCCAAGGCTGGGAGCTCGGCGAATTCAGCTACACCGCCATGCCGTTCGACGTCGGCATCTACCTGGGGCCGGCGCCGACCCCGGACGGCTCCTGGATCAACGGCACCTGGGACTTCGGCCAACGCGCGGGCGGGTTTTCGTCCGCGGCGGTGGCCGGGGAATGGGGCGAGGTCTACGTGCGCGATCTGGACGTCTCGTCGCTGACCGGCGGCGGCGGCGTGCCGGCGGTGGCCGGGCTGATGTTCCGCGGCTCGGAGGAGGGGCTGGACCCGCTGGTCGGCGCGCCGCTGGTGAGCGAGCCCGGCTTCCTGTGGGTTGCCGGCACGCTCGGGTCGCAGCTCTTGACCCCGGCCTGCGTGGCGCTGTGCCGGGTCCCGTTCCTCTTCCCGAGCGGACCCGGCGCGGTGCCGCCGGCGATTCAGATCGTGCGCAGCACCGTCATCCAGGGCGGCGGCGCGGCCTACAGCACGCCCAAGGATATTACCGTATGCCTGCCGGCGGACGGAGCGGCGGGCGCGACGGTGCGGGTCGAAGCCGTGAGCTCGAACGGTGAATACCATTGGGAAGTGATCCGCGGCGACCTGGGCGGCGTCACGGTCGACGCGGCGGACCAGCAGGCGGCGGTGCTTCACTTCACTCGGCCGGGCGTCTACGTGCTGCGCGTGTGGAACGGGCAGGAGCCGAAGGGGCCGCCGAACGTTGACACCTGCACGATCACGGTCGGGGCGAACGGGCTGGTCGTGGCGCCCTGCGCGGCGGTCGTGTGCGCGCGCGTGCTCGTGACCGAGCCGGGCGCGCCGGAGCCGGACCATGACGAGGTGCATTTCCGCGCGTACGACGGCGACGGGGCGGACGTGACCGCGGCGGTCGCCTGGCGCACGAGCGATCCGAACCTGGGCGTGGTGACACCGGCGGGGGTGTTCACGCCTGGGTCGACGCCGATGACCGGCGAGGTGATCGCGGAGCAGGTGGTCGGGGGCGAGGTGGTCGCGAGCGCGCGGGCCACGGTGCGGGTGATTGGCGACGAATTGGTCCTGGATCCCGCCGGTCCGGTCGAACTCTGCCCGCAGGACAGTGCCGATTTTGACGCCTGGGTCTGCGTAGAGCATCGCGCGCAGCGGGTCGACAGCGAGGTTGCGTGGTCGGTGTCGCCGGCTGACTTGGGCGCGGTGAGCGCGGACGGCGGTTTCCAACCGGTGCGACTCGGTGTCGGCGCCGTGCGGGCCCAATGGCAGGGCAAGTCCGCGGAGGCTGCGGTGCGTGTCGACATCGACAGCCTGACGCTGCTCTTTCCGCCCAAGCTCTGCCTGGGCGATACGCTGGCAAGCTACGCCGAGGTGGTCTGTGATGGGCGTCCGGTCGCCGGGGTCTCGGTGGAATTCTCCAATGACACGCCGGAGATCATTTCGCTGGTGGGCGCCGGGCCCTCGGTCTCGGACGCGGACGGGCGCGCCTGGTTCACGATCAAGGGCGAGAAGCTCGGGGTGGGAGCGGTCCGCGCGAGACTCGTGGTCACGGTTCCCCAGATTTCCCCCCGGGAAACGCGCAAGGAGATCGAGATCCATCTGGAGCCCCCGATCCTCAGCGGTCCGACGGCGCTCTGCCTGGGCGAGGGCGGCGAGGTGCAGGCCCTGCTGACGTGCGATGGCCAGCCGGTCGAGGGCCAGCGCATCCGCTTCTGGACGACCACGGCGGAGCGCATTACGCTGCCCTCTCCGGCCGAGGCGACGACGGACGCGAACGGCATCGCGCGCCTGTCGATCACCGCGGGCACGGACCCCTCGCTTGCGCCGGACGACGCGAAGATTTTCGCGGAGGTGATCGGAACCGAACTGCGGGCCGAGCCTTTGGCGCTCACGGTCATCGAGGTGCTCGTGACCGGACCGGGCGAGGTCTGCCTGGGCAAAGTCGCCGGCTGGAACGCGATCGTCCGGCCGGCCGACCCGGACGCGACCGTCCGTTGGATCGTTCCCACGCTGCGTCTGGAGGTGGTCGACATCGGCGAACGCCATGTGACCGCCCGGGGAGTATTCGAAGCGAGTCCGGACCTCGATAACGAGAAGATCCGAGCGGAGGTCGACACGCGCGGCCACACCTGCACCGGAGAGACGGGGGTGACGGTGGTGGAGTTCACCGTTCGGGTGGCGGAACGCTCGGGAACCGCGCTTTCTTTCCTTCCCCTCAACTACGACGACGACGACCTCGATGGAACACCTGACCTCGCCAATACCGTTCGCGAGTCGGGCGACAATGAACCGCGGAAGATCGAAGTCACGCTGCGTCCGGCCGGCAAGACCCGGGGCAAGCTGAAGGCCGTGCGGGAGGTGGGCGGGCGCGGCACGTTCCGGCTCTTCCGCAATGCCGCGGAGTTTGCGCTCGACCAGCCGCAGCCGACCTGGGGCTTTGCGGGGTTCTCGACGTTCGAGATCGAAGGAACCGCGACCAGCGCCACTCCCCTGGACGCCGGGCTCACGCTGGAGTACGAACCCTGGGCCGGAGGCGAGACGAGCAAGGAAACGAGGAGGTTTACCGTGGGGCAGCGAGCCGAATGGTGGATCGAGCGGGCGCGGCCGGAAGTGCCGGACGGCGACGGATTGCGCTGGCGGCTCGACGTGGCGCTCCGGGTTTCGAAGGAGGACGGCTCCGGCGTGCCCGGGCTGGCTACGCGCTTCGCCGTGGGTGGGAACGGGTGCGTGGTGAAGGGCGTAGCGACCCAGTTGGCGGATCTGGAGTCGGCGGTTACGGGAGGCCAGGTCAGCGCGCCGACTGGAGCGGATGGACTGATCTACGTTCGGCTCGACCATTACGCGCAGGCCGCCGCGACGCCGGATGTCGGGGTTTTGATCAGCGCGATCTTCGGCACGGGGAGCACGGTGATCGGCGACCACCAGCGCGGCGAGGACCCGAAATCCGGCGATGGCCTGCTCGATCTCTTCGTCAAATGGGGGGGCCAGACGGTCACCGGCCTGGTGCACTGGCATGAGGAGTTGGCCGGGCACGTCTCGGCCTTCCTCACGCAGAGTCGGTCGAAGATCATGTACTGGTTCCTGAATGGGCTGGGGCGCACCGCGCTCGCGCCCTTCTACTACGCGACGAAGGCGATGATGCTGCCGCGGTTGAACAACAACGAGGAGGCCGCTGATCGGGCGGCCACGTTCTATGTTTGCGGCGGCATGGCGGGCTTTACGAATGGGTCGCTGCGCGGCGCATCGGACGAGCTGTTCGGCTTCAAGGATCTGATCGAGAGCGGACCGGACCTGCTCAAGCTGTTCTGGAAGGTGATCAAGACGGTAGCGGACGACCCGAACCTGCTGACCATCCTTGCGAATCCGGGCGCGGCCATCGGCCAGTTGGGGGCCCGGGTCATCGAGTGGGGGATGACGCCGGAGGGCAAGCAGGCGATCGCGACCGGGTTCACGCTGCTGAGCCAAGGCCACCAACAGCTCGTGAACTACTTGGGCAAGTGGTTTACCGAGCCGGACGCGCAGCTCGCGCAGTTGGGCGAGGTGCTCGACAATTTCCTGCGCCTGGCCGAGGAGTACGGGGGCGACGTGAACCTCTACGGAACTACCATCAAGCAGTACATGGAGATCCTGGAGATGCAGCCGGGGCTGGAGCGACAGCTCTTTGCGGCCGGGACGTTGGGCGGCATCGTCGGGGGGTACCTGACCGCGGTCGCGGGCATCGAAGTCGGGACCTTCATGCTCACGGGGGGCGCAGGCAACGTCTACATGGCGATGAACAAGCTCGCGAGGGCAGGCAAGCTCGGCACAACCGCGGCGCACGCGGCCGAGCAGTTTGCGAAGCTGCTATCGCGCGGGGCGACGATCGCGCGGACGCTTGGAACGGGCGCGAAGGCGGGGTTCGCGAAGGTGATCTGCGGGGCGCTGGCGGTGGTTTCGCGGCTGCGCATCGACAAGTTCGCCAAGCTGCTGCTGCACAAGCTGGAGGACGGCACGGAGGCGCTGGCGAAGTATCCGAACCTGCTGCTGCGCTACATCGACGACGCGTCGGGCGGAATTAAGGCGCCCGCGCGGGTGGCGGCGATGACCGAGGGGCTCGACGAGGTGGAGGAGGTCGGGCAGACGGTGGTGTACTTGGAGAAGATCGCGGATGATGCGGCCGATTCGTTCCGCGGTGCTGGACGGGCGGTGATTCCAAGCGTGGAGAATGCCAAGCCGTTTGCCCGGTACACTGGGCTATGCACGGACCAGGTCACCCAGAATGCTGATAACCCCGTTTACCGGCACGGGCTGGAGGGGTTGTTGCAACATCCTGATGGTAGCAAGCTGGAAAAGGGCTTCGTGAAGAGCCTTCCTACCTCGACCCCGCAAAGGATCCGTGGCCTGCTGACGATGGCGTGTGTTCCCAGTCTGCCATAGCTGTTGCCGGGAGATACAAATGACCAGGCGGAGAATCTGCATGGTGGCCGTTCTCGTGCTCACCCTCTCCAGCACGACATTTGGTGTGGGCTGCGAGAAATTCACCAATCTGGTCCTGGATGTCATGATCGCCTCTGAGAAGCGGGGGGATCTGTTCTGGGACGCAGTCGAGGGGGCAAAAGCGGGCCTCATCAGCCGCGGACTGGCTGGGGCACATGAGCTTCACGGCATTGGTAAACCCCTCGAGGAACTAGCGGCGACGGCCGACAAAGTCCTGGATGGGCGTGGCCCGCTCTTTGAATTGATAGACGCCCTCAGGCATCCGGACATTGCGGGACTGCGGCGGCCCTTCACACATGTCGACTACCCGAACGGAATCAATGTGGACCTAGTTCTTGGGAACCCGCTGGACCCCGTCACCTCGCCGACGAAATTGATCGAATGCTACGGGTCGGACACTCCGAATACCGCCGTTGCAATCGACAAACTCCATGTGGACATTGACGCCCTTGCGGCCCTGCTCAATGCAGGTACTGCTCCTGCCGCCGAAGTCCACGTGTATGGTCAGCTGACGGCAGAGAACCTCTCAGAACTACAGCAGCGTGCCGCAGCGCGCGCGGCGGCCGGGAAGCCGGTCGTCGGGATCGTGCACGAACTGAAGTCCGTGGTTGGAAATCTCGACTGATTGGGGACAAGGAGAGTTGGGCGCTGGTGCACCCTGCTCACCGGTATCGCGAGGTTTGACGGTAACGCATTGGCGTCTTGCTGCCGAGCGAGTCTCCTTTGGATCGATGGCGTGGGTACTCGACCCAGGTCAGTCCCGCACACGGGGCGGAGGGGAAAAGCGGGACACTCACCGTTTTCCACGCTTCGAAAAACGGTGACTGTCCCGCTCTTCGAGTACAGGACTTTCGCGAAAGAACGGGACCGAGGCAGACAGAGCGTGATTCAGGGCTGCATTCTTCTTGTCGAATTGCCTGACGGCAGGTAGCGCACACCACTGGAAGCTACCGCCGAGTGAGGAAGTGAGGCATGCGCCGCATCGGTTCACCATTCCTCCCCGCCGTCCCAGTGCTTCTCGCGATGCTGGGAGTTGGCGCGAGGGTATGGGTAGACTCGACTCGGTTGGAAGAGTCGGGGGCTCCGGCCGTCACGGGGGAGCGCCAGCGCCGCGTAGGGGGCGCCAAGGCGGCCGGCGACCGTACGCATGCTGCGGCTGCGGACACGGTCGCCGCCCTGGGCCCCGCCGTTTCCCAGGTCTCAGCGGCACCACCGGTGGACAGGCAGTCGGGGCCGACCCGCGCTCGCGCGGGCGCTCCCGACGAGACTGACCTTGGCCCCCCGCCTGCGCCCACCGCTCCCCTACAACCGGCGTCCTCGCCGCCCGCGAACAGCGCTGCCGCGCCCGCCGCAGGCAACGCCGTCACCCTCCACGCCGTCGCGCTTCACGAGTGGGCGCAGGCGCTCGTTCGGCTCTCCGAGCCCGGATTTGCCCGCCGAGCGCTCGCCGCGACTACCGATCCGCTTGCGCGCCGGGCGCTGATGCGCGCGGCCGGCGGCGTTACGCTGCAGGTCCAGGCCACCGGCTACTCCGCGTTCGCCGGGCGACCGGGCGTGTTGCCGCCGGACGATCCGTGGCTCGCGCTGCTCGACGCGACCGCCGAGTCCGACGCCGATCCGCTCGTGCGCCGCGCCGCGTTGCAGGCCCTGGCCGAGCGCGCCAGCCGCTGGGTGCGCGCGGCCCGCGTCGCTGCCGCCGCCGGTCCCGCCGCTGACCGGGGCGCAGACCGCGACGCCCCCACGCCGCCGCACTGCGGCGACCCTGCACCCGCCGCGGACGGCGCCGACGATTCCACCCCCGTGGCGCAGGCCGTGACCCGCCTCGCCGGCGCGTCCCGCCGCGCGGCCACCGCCGGCGAACGCCGCGC
>JACRIP010000349.1 GCA_016220045.1 Planctomycetota bacterium | reverse complement strand
GGCCGCCGCTTCGGCCCCTACGAGATCCTCCACGAGCTCGGGCGCGGCGGCATGGGCGTCGTCTACAAGGCCCGCCACCCGGGCCTGAAATCGCTCGTCGCCGTCAAGGTCCTGCTCGCCGGCGACGACGCCTCCGCCGACGCGGTCCGACGCTTCCGGCGCGAGGCCGAAGCCGCCGCCCGCCTCCGCCATCCCGGCAGCGTCGCCGTCCACGACAGCGGTGAGCAGGACGGGAAAACCTACTTCGCCATGGAGTACGTCGAAGGCCTGAGTCTCGACAAGGTCCTCGCCGACCCGGCGGCCGCCGGGCTCGTCCCCGTCCGCCCCCCGCGTCTCGCGGGCCCCGCCCGCACCGCGCTTCCCCGTCCCCCCGCGCGCCCGCCGCGCGCGCCCGCCCCTGCGGCCCGCCCGGCCGCCGGACTCGCCCCCGCCGTCGCCGCCGCCATGACCCGGGAAATCGCCCAGGCCCTGCAGGTCGCCCACGCCGCCGGAGTCCTGCACCGCGACCTCAAGCCCGCCAACATCCTGCGCGAACCCTCCGGCCGCTTGAAACTCATGGACTTCGGTCTCGCCAAGCTGGTCGACGCCGAGATCTCCGGCGCCACCCGCAGCGGGGCCGTCATGGGGACGCCCGCCTACATGAGCCCCGAACAGGCCGCAGGCCGCATCCGCGAGGTCGACGAGCGCAGCGATCTCTACCAGCTCGGGGCCATCCTGTACGAACTCTCCACGGGACGGCCGCCCTACGAGGGAGACAACACGCTCCAAATCCTGCTCAAGGTCGGGCAAGGCCAGCCGACGCCCCCGCGCCGGCTCGATCCCCGGATCGACGCCGACCTGGAGACCATCTGCCTGAAGTGCCTGGAAGCGGACAAGGCCCGCCGCTACGGCAGCGCCGCGGAACTCGCCGAGGACCTGCGGCGCTTCCTCGAAGGGGAGCCGATCGCCGCGCGGCCGATATCCGGGATGCGCCGGATCTCGCGGCTGGCGCTGCGCAACCGCCGCCTGCTCCTGCCGGTCGCCGCGGCCCTGCTGCTCGCGGCGGGCTTCGGCGCCTACGCCCACGTGGCGCGCGCCCGGGCGGCCGAGAGCGAGGTGCGCAGGCGCGAGGCCGAGGAGGACCGCAACCGCGAGACTGCCGCGGCCGCCGCCGAGAGGGGCCGGCGCGAGGCCGCGGAGGCCGAGCGCGAAGTCGAGAAACTGCTAGCCCGCGCGGAAGGCCTGTGGCGGGAAGCGAAGACCGTTCTCTGCAGCAAGGAGGTCCCGATCGCCCGCTACCACGAGCGTCTGGCCGCGGCCCACCGCTGCTTCGAGGAGGCCGTTGCGGTCCTTCCCGAGTACGGCTGGATCTACGAGTCGCGCGGCCGCGTCCGCCTGCAGGCGGTCGACCTGGACGGCGCGGAGGAGGACCTGCGCCGGGCCCTTGCGCTCCTCGGGCCCGAGCGCAGGCGGGCGGCGCGCCGATCCCTGGGGCGCCTGTATCTAGAACGTTCCTTCGAAGTCCAGTATCAGGTAATGGCCGGAGATATGGAGGGGGCGATGCGGCGGAGGCAGGCGCTCGCGGAGCAGGCTCGACGGGAGCTGGAGAGCGCCGCGGCCGGGACGGGCGAGGTCGAGTGGCGCGGCACGCTGGAGGAGGGCGAGGCCGTGCGCCGGCTGGTCGACGGCATGCTGGCGACCTTTCGCGGGGACAGTGCGGCGGGGCGCCGGATCTTCCAGGAGGGCCTGGACAAGGCGGCGGACGAGGAGTGCGCCTTCGCGCTTGCCAAGATGACGACGGGGGCGGAGCAGCGGGCGTGGCTGGAGCAGGCCCTGCGCATCCGGCCACGCTATGCCCGCGCCCTGCTGGAGCGGGCGCTCCTCTCGGCGCACGCGGGCGCGCTCGGCGGCGCGCTCGACGGCGCGCTTGCCGATTGCACCGCGGCGCTCGCCGGCTGCCCCCGGAATGCCGCCGCCTACGGAACCCGCGGCGCGCTCCAGCGAAAGCGCGGGGCGCTGGACGCCGCGATCACCGACGCCACGGAAGCGATCCGGCTCCAGCCGCGCGAGGCGGGCTTCTTTGACTACCGGGCGAACGCCCGATCCGCGAAGGGTGACATCGACGGGGCGCTCGCCGACTATGGGGAGGCGCTCCGACTGGACCCCGGCAGGGTCGAAACCTGGGTAAACCGCTCGGGCGCGCGGCGCGACCAGCGGGACTTTGCGGGAGCGATCGCGGATTGCAACGAGGCGCTGAAGCTCGCCCCGGCCCATGCGCGCGCCTTCTCGCGCCGCGGCAACGCCCGGGGCGACGCCGGGGATCGTGCGGGGGCGCTGGCGGACTTGTCGGAGTCGCTGCGCCTGGACGATCGCAACGCGCTCGGATTCGCGAATCGTGGGGAGCTCCGGGCGAGCATGGGCGACGTGGCCGGGGGGATCGGCGATCTGGAGCACGCGCTTGAGCTCGATCCGGCCTGCGCGTCGGCCTGGAGCTTCCGGGGGGGCGTGCGGCTGGGGCAGGACGACGTCGCCGGCGCGATCGGGGATTTTACGGAGGCCATCCGGCTGCGCCCGGCGGTCGCGAACGCCTATGCGAACCGCGCCTCGGCGCGGCAGGGGGTGGGGGAGCTGCGGGGCGCGATCGCGGACCATCGGAAGGTCCTCGAACTGGCGCCGCCCGCATCCGTGGAGCGCACGCAGAGCGAGCGCGTGCTGCCGGCGCTGGAGGAAATGCTGGCCGGCGCCGCGGGCGTGCCGTGGCGCGAAACGATGGCGGGTTCCCTGCTGGCGATCGGCTGGGGGAACTACGACCTGGCGGGGACCGCCGTCGAGCGGGCGATCGCCGAGGGAACTCAGGCGAAGGCCTTGGACCGGCCGGAGACCCGGGTGCAGGTGGGGGAGTGCTGGTACAACCTCGGGTGCGTGGAAGCGGTGCGCGCGACGGGGCGGCGGGGCCCGAAGCATGCGCCGGGGCCGATCGACGCGGAGGAGCGGAAGCGGCGGGTCGACCGGGCGTTAGCGGCACTCGCTCAGGCGGTGGAGCTGGGCTATGCGGAGGCCGCGCAGTACGAGCAGGACGCGGATCTGGCAGGCCTGCACGCGGACCCGCGGTGGGAGGAACTCCGGAAGCGGCTGCGCCGCGGCGCGGGGAGATAGGGGTGGCTACACGACGGGCCGGCCGGGCACTGATCGTTACCCACGACTCGGCGGCTGGAGACCGTACACTCGCTCCATTGGGGAAGGACTTGGAGGCTTGTAGTACCGGGCTTCAGCCCGGGCCTGCTTGCCGGGCTTCAGCCCGGCAACCCTCGATGCGCGAGCCGGAGAGGGCCGTTCGATTCGTCTTCGGCCGGGAGTACGCCGTGGGCAGCCGGCCTGAAGGCCGGCAACGAACCCGGGCTGAAGCCCGGTACTACAAACCGAGCTATGCGGACGCCAACGGGGCGGTCGCTGCGAAGCCCCGCCCCATCGGCACGGTGTCCCGCCCGGACTTGTGGGCAACGATCAGGGCCGGTCTTCCCGTCGCCTGACAGACCGCCCCAGTGTACCGGTCGTGGCGGCGCGATCTTCCGGGCGCGCGCTGTCCCTGCCGGAGATACGCCTTGACCGGTAGGGGCCGCACCCGCTACCCTTACCGTTGCGGCGAGTACGATCGGGCTTGTGGAGCGGCGCGTGTGGACCCTTCCCGTTGGCTGCACCCGGCTCAACCCCATCCTCGCCGGAGGCCGATGCCTCGGGCGCAGCGCCTGGTGGGCGTGCAACCTCAACTTTGTGGGCTGCATCCGCTTGTAGGGGCGGGCCTTGTGCCCGCCCCGCAGGCCATCCAGTGCGGCGCATCGGGGCGACCACAAGGGTCGCACCTACACCTGGACTCGTACCCCCAGATTCAATGTTGACGGCCCACCAGGGGTATGCCCAGTTCACGAGAAGCGCGTCGGCGCCAGGCGCGCCGCCGGAGGAGAGCTGAGGTGAACACCGCAGCCCCGTCCGTTCGCTTGCGCGGCCTCTCGCTCCTCATCGGGGTCCTGGGGATCGCGGGCGCCTTGACGTGTGCGAATGTCCTTCCCGCGTTCGGAAAAGTCTACAGCGACCTGGGGGAGACCCTGCCCCTGCTGACCTGGTTCCTCCTGGGGCTGCGCCCGTGGGGCTGGCCCTTCCTGGGGCTCGTGTGGGCGGCGGCCCTGTGGTGCAAGGACTCGCGCCTCTCCCCGGCAGCGGCCGACCGGCTGAACGCCGCGGCACTTTTCGGCCTGCTTCTGGCCGCACTTCTGGTCGTCGTGGCGTTGTTCCTGCCGCTGATCGTTGACATCAAGTCCGTGAAGTGAGCGGGGGCCGGCGGACCCACCCCCCTTACCGCAGTTCGCGCCCGACCCCCGCCGCCCGGGTCCATCATGCCGGCGGTCCCGCGGGTGTCTCTGCCCTCTCACCCCAGCGCGCGTCGCCCTCTCCGCCGCGGCGGCCGTATCTACAGGTAATGCCGGATTCGACGGGCAAGGGGCCAGCGGGTTTCCCGCTTTCCTCCATGCGGCCGGGCGGGGGGGGTGGCACGGGCCGCGTCTCCCGCCGGGCGAGTCTTTTTCCGCGCTCGCGTCCGCCCGGCGGGGGAATTCCCGCGCTCTTCCGCGCGGCGTGACACCCCGCGCCGCACTTCGGCACCGGCGCACACCGTGGAGCCCCGGGGCGGTGCCTCCGCGTGGGAGGGATCGTGGCCTCGGAGGCACGCCCTTTGCCCTTCCCACGGCCTGGGACGGCCCGCCGGAGGGGGCGGGCACGAGCGAATCGGCTTTCACGCGCAAGGACTCTTTCCCATGAATGTCGTCGGCAACACGCCGCTGGTGGAGGT
>JACRIP010000348.1 GCA_016220045.1 Planctomycetota bacterium | reverse complement strand
TGCCTGGCCGGCGGCGCGCGCGAGCTCCCCGCAGCGGGTGATGATCTCATAGCGCGGGTGGGTCGCCAGGAACTCACGGCAGCGTTCCTCGACTTGATCGTAGGATCCCCCCGCGAAAAGCTCCCCTGCCGTGCGGAGGAACTCGTCGATGACTCCCATCGCCGCGCGATTTCGCTCGAAACCTGCTTCGGCCGTGGCGAGCGGCCCGGCCATTGAAGTGTCTTCGTGAAAACTCCACGAGATCATCTCCCGGGCCCACTGGAATTCGGTGAGCGCTTCGGCGATGTCGCCACGCTTCTCCCCTTCCCGGCCTCGCCGGAGGCGCTCGTCGACTTCGCGTCGGACCAGGTCCTCGTGTGCTGCGATCTCTTCCGACGCGGAACTCGCCGCCGCGGTCGTGACGGCCCCGCCTGACGGGTTCGTGGCGCGTGCGGAGGGCGGGGCCGCGCGGCGGAGGAGGCGGACCGCGGAGGGCGGAGGTGCCAAGCTCAGCGGGCGCGTTGGAAGCCGCGGGACGCCCGCTCGCGGCCCCGCCGGCGAGGGCCCGTGCGCGAGCGTGAGGCGGGGAAGCTCCTGCGGATCGGCGCGGGCGTGCCACGACCCAATGCCCGCCACCAGGAGGGCCGGCACCAGCGCCCCGATCTTCCAGAAGGTGGGGATTGCGGCCATGGTGGCCCCTCTCCGGAGGTGGGCGCGACTCAAGCTCGCCGACTCGGCGGCGCAGGCGCGGACGTCTGCGCCGCAATGCGCCGGCGCCGATTTACTGTCCACTCGCGCGCGCCGAAGCCGCGATCCGCCCGCGCTTCACTCCGCCGCGAGCAGACGCTCCAGGCGCCGAACCAGCTCTGGGCAGAGCAGGTCGCGGGCCATGCGCCGGGCGGTCGCGCGCAGGTATTCGACATCGAGCTTGCCCCGGCGCGAGTCCGCAAGTTTTTCGACGTCGGCGAGGTCTTGCGGCCGCCCGGCCAACAACTTGAAGAGCAGGATGTCTTCGGCGGTCGCCATGCGCACCCGCGGTGGGCCGCTTCAGCGATTGGCGTCGTCGTGTTAGCCCCGCCCCGCCGGCGCCGACGCCGCGCCGACCGCGGTCGCCGCCGCTGCCGCCCCCGCCGGCTTCGGGTCCGGCACCCACGCCGGGATCTCCCCCCACGCGTAGGTCTTGCCGAACTTCGCCGTCAACACCCCGTTCACCGCCTCCAGCATCTTCGGGATCACCCCTTCATACGGGAAAACACCGAGCTCCGTCCCCTGCCGCAGCAGCCGCACGCTCGTCGCCCCGCACCACACCCCGACGTCCGCGTCCTCCGACTCCCCCGGCCCGTTCACGCTGCAACCCATCACCGCGATCGTGATCGGCTCCGCCACGTTGCGCGTGATCGCGTCCACCAGCTTCGCCATGTCCTGGAACCGCTTGCTCTCCACCCGCGAACAGCTTGGGCAGGAGACGAAATAGCGCGCCGCCTTCGACACGCCCAATTCCTGCAGCATCGTATGCCCGGCCCGCACCTCCTCCGTCTTGTCGTAGGTCGTCAGCGAAATCCGGATCGTGTCGCCCACGCCCGCGCGGATCAGATCGGTCATCGCGATCGTCGACTTCACGATCCCCTCGGCGGTCGGTCCCGCCTCGGTCACGCCCAGGTGCGTCGGATACGGCGACCGCTGCGCGAAGAGCTTGTAGGCCTCCACCGCGTTCTGCAGGTGCGAGTCCTTGAGCGAAATGATCAGCCGGTCGAAGCCCCGCTTCTCGAACATGTCGATGTACTGCAGGGCGGACTCGACCATCCCGGCCGGCGTCAGCCCGTGCTTCGCCTTGATCTCCTCGTCGAGCGAGCCGGTGTTGATGCCGATGCGGATCGCGTTGCCGTGCGCCTTCGCCGCCGCCACGATCTCGTCGAGCTTCGCGCCCAGCGGCTTCGACTTCTCCATGTGGTTGAGATGCCCGGGATTGACCCGGAACTTCTCGACGTAGGGTGCACACTCGATCGCCATCTTGTAGTTGAACTGGATGTCGGCGATGAGCGGGATCTTGATCTGGCGGCGGATCTCGGCCAGGGCCTCGATGTCTTTTTTTGAATCGACGGCGACGCGGATCACGTCGCACCCCGAGCGGGTGAGGTCGTGGATCTGCTTGACCGTGGCGTCGATGTCGCTGGTGTGCGTGTCGCACATGGACTGGACCACGATCGGCGCGTAATCGCCGACCTTGACCGTGCCGATCATGACGCCGCGGGTTTTCGTGCGCTGGATCATCGGACCCCCAGGAATCAGGCGAAGGCAGGACCGCTGCGACCGGTTCTCAAGAGACCCGTCAGTTTACCGGATGGGTCCAATATCGCCAAGCGAATTTCCGCGCAGCGGGGGTCGCTTGCCCGGTTCCGCACCCCTTGCTATACTCCGTTCGGCCTCCTCCTCGATTCCGTCGTCGTCTCTGTTGTCTCTGTGCCTCTGTGGTTTCGTTTTCGTCCCGCAGAAGCGGACATGCACCCGAATTCACAGGAGGCAGCCATGTCCGATCGGCGCATCGCCATCCGTCGCGTCCGCCCCTCCCAGCAGCGCGCCCGGCCCGCCGACTCCGCCGCCCTGGGCTTCGGCCGCTACTTCTCCGACCACTTCTTCGCCACCGAGTTCGACCGTCCGAACGGCTGGCACCTCACGCGCATCGAGCCGATGCGCATGCTCCAGATCGATCCGGCGGCGATCTGCCTGCACTACGGGCAGGAGGTGTTCGAGGGGCTCAAGGCCTACCGCGGCGCCGACGACGGCATCTACCTCTTCCGCTGGCGCAAGAACGCCGAGCGACTCCAGAAATCCTGTAAACGCCTGATCATGGAATGCGTGGACGAGGAGTTCTTCGGGCGCGCGATCAAGTCCCTGGTCCTGCTCGACCGCGAGTGGATTCCGCGCGACCCCTCCTGCTCCCTCTACATCCGGCCGACGCTGATCGCGACCGATCCCTTCCTGGGCGTACGCCCGGGCGACGAGTACGCCTTCTACGTCATCGTCGGCCCGGTCGGCCCGTACTACCCGGAAGGCTTCCGGCCGATCCGCATCTGGGTCTCGGAGGAGGACGTGCGCGCGGTGCGCGGCGGACTCGGCGAGGCCAAGACCGCCGCCAACTACGCCCACAGCCTGTGCGCGCAAAAAAAAGCCACGACGCTGGGCTATGCGCAGGTGCTCTGGCTGGACGCGATCGAGCACAAGTGGGTCGAGGAGGTGGGCACGATGAACATTTTCTTCGTGCTGCGCGACGAGGTCGTGACGCCGCCCCTGGCGGGAACGATCCTGCCGGGGGTGACGCGGGACAGCGTGCTGGCGCTCTGCCGGCACTGGGGGATGACGGTGCGCGAGCGGCCGATCGGGATCGCGGAGGTGATCGACGCGGCGCGCTCGGGGGAGTTGAAGGAGTGCTTCGGCACGGGGACCGCGGCGGTGATCGCGCCGGTGGGGGTGCTGGCCTACCAGGGGCGGGACGTGCAGGTGCACGACAATACGGTGGGGCCGGTGGCGCGGCGGCTGTACGAGACGCTGACGCGCATTCAGCGGGGCGAGGAGCCCGACCCCTTCGGCTGGGTGGAGCGGATCGACCGCACGGACCTGGAGGAGCTGGCGCTGTCGCAGGTGTAGGTTCCGGTCCTACCGGCGCCGCGGGGCGGGCGATCCGTGAGTCCGCGGTCGCGGTGCATCCGCCCCCCGCGCCTCCCGCGCCTTCCGCGCCTGCGAGAAGAACCACCACGGGCGCGCCTCGCCGGTTTCCGCGAAGAGGACGAGCGCGTGGAACACGTCGCGCACGCACACGTCGTGCGGCGCGCCGTCGCGCCGGCACAGGGCGTCGTAGAGCCGGTCCGGGTCCTTCCCCGCCAGGTCCTCGATGCGCCGGATGCCGAGCCGCAAGAGGTCGCCCGCCGTCGCCGGCCCCACGTTGGGCGCCCGGCACAACTCCCGGATCGCCGCGGCGTCGCCGTCGCCCGTCCCGCGGCCGCTGATTCGTCGGGCCATTACCGTATCTCCGGCGATGAAGGGGGTCGCACGCGGGGCCGGCCAGGCCACCCCGGGGCGGACACAGGGGTCCGCCCCTACCAAAACGCCGCGGCTCGGCGTAGGGGCGG
>JACRIP010000343.1 GCA_016220045.1 Planctomycetota bacterium | reverse complement strand
GCCCACGAGTAGAATCCGCTCGCGGCGTGGCGGACGCGGCCGGGGCGGCGGCTCCCCCGCCCGGGTCATGCGGTCGTCCCCTGCCGCATGCGGCGACGCCGCAATGGCCCGACGCGAGCTGCGGCTCTCTCTTCTACGCTCTTCACCGGACGTGCCATGGGCTTCCTGCTTTTCGTCGTGGACGGACCCGACCGCGGACGGCAGTTCGCACTCGCGCCCGGCGAGCACGTGGTGGGCCGCGATACCGCGGCGGGCGTGCGCCTGACCGACCGGACGACCTCGCGCAACCATTTCAAGCTGGTGGTGAGCGGGACCGAGGTGCGGCTGGCCGACCTGGGCCGCCGCAACGACACGCTGGTGAACGGCCGCGCCCTGCGCCAGGGCCCGCTGACGGTGGGCGACCGGATCGAGGTCGGCGCGACCTGCCTGGAACTGCGCGCCGGCGCCGCGGCGTCCGCCGCCGGCGCGAACGCCGCGCCGACCGAAACGGCGCCCGTGGCGTCGGCGGCGCCGGGTAGCGACCCGTCGCTGAATTCGACCGTGACCATCCGCCTGCGCGCGGCCGAGGCCGACCCGGGCGCCGGACCGACCGCCGAGGCCCTGCCCGCCGCGTACCGGCGCGCCCATCGCGACCTGACCACCCTCTACATGGTCGCGAAGGCGCTGCACGTCGTCCGCGAAATCGACCGCCTGGGCGTGCTCCTGGTCGAGACCATGCTCGACGTCACCGAGGCCGACGCCGCCTACCTCTTCCTGCTGGCGGGCACGCCGCCCAAGCCGGCGCTCGCCGCCTCCCGCACGCGCAAGGGGGACGCCTCCGGCGAACCCCCGGTGACCAGCGCCACGCTTTTCGCCGAGGTGCTGCGCGACGGAACGTCGGTCCTCGCCACCGACGCGCAGGCCGACCCGCGGCTCGCGGGCCAGAAAAGCGTGGTCGGACAGCAGATCCGCTCCGCCCTGTGCGTGCCCGTGCGCTCGCAGGACCGCGTCCTCGGACTCCTGCAGCTCCATTCGACGCGCAAGGCCGGCGCCCACGGAGAGGAGGACCTGCGCCTCGCCACCGCGATCGGCAACCAGGCCGGGATCGCGATCGAGAACGCCCGCCTACAGGCGGAACTGCGCGCCGAGAACGCCAACCTCGCCGAGGCCCTGGTCTCGCGCGCCGCCATCGTCGGGAAAAGCCCTGAGATCGAACGCGTCCTCAAACTGGTCGGCAAGGTCGCCGCCTCCGACGTCACCGTGCTCATCCAGGGCGAATCCGGCACCGGCAAGGAGCTGATCGCCCAGTCGGTGCACTACACGAGCCCGCGCAAGGGCAAACCCCTGATCTGCGTGAACTGCGGCGCGATCCCCGAGACCCTGGTCGAAAGCGAGCTCTTCGGCCACGAGAAGGGGGCCTTCACCGGCGCCGTGGCGCGCAAACCGGGCCATTTCGAGCGCGCCGACGGCGGCACGCTCTTCCTCGACGAGATCGGCGAGCTGTCGGCGCAGAACCAGGTCAAGCTGCTGCGCGTGCTCGAGACCGGACGCTTCGAGCGCGTCGGCGGCACCGAGACGCTTCAGGTCTCGGTGCGCGTGCTCGCCGCCACCAACCGCGACCTCGAGGCCGAGGTGCGCAAGGGGAGCTTTCGCGAAGACCTCTACTACCGGCTCGGCGTGGTCCAGGTCGAGATCCCGCCGCTGCGCGAACGCCGCGGGGACATCCCGCTCCTGATCGACCACTTCCTGGAGACCTACCGGTCCCAGACCGGCCGCCGCATCACCGGGGTTTCCCCCGATGCGCAGCGCGCGCTGCGCGCCTACGACTGGCCGGGCAACGTGCGCGAGCTGCGCAACTGCATGGACCGCGCGGTGGTGATCGCCGATGGTCCCCTGATCCAGCCGGAAGACCTGCCGTCCGCGCTCTTCGCCGTGCCCCGGCCGGGCGACGACCGGCTGCTCTCGCTCGACGAACTGGAGCGCGAACACATCCGCAAGGTGCTGCGCCACACCGCCGGGAACAAAAAGAAGGCGGCGGAGATTCTCGGCATCGAGCGCTCCACCCTGTACAAGAAGCTCGAAGAGATGCGGCAACTCGGGATGACACCGTAGGGGATTGGAAACCTACCGGACAACTTCTTGATGCCGGATCATGATTCCGTCGAGGGACAGACCATGGCGGGCGACGTTTAGGGGTTTGGGCGTTCAGGCGTTTGGGGTCTGTTGGATTCGGCATTCGAGGTTCGGCATTCTCGCCCGTGCGCACCTGTCGGCTCCAAGCCAAGCCCACGCCCGGAACCCAACGAGTCGCCCCGCGACCGCTGCGCCCGTCCAACCGACCCACAACGTCTCAACGTCCAACTCGGGCTCACGCCCGAAACCCATACGGGCCACGACCGGGCGGGAGTCGATCAGTGGCCGGTGATCAGTGGCCAGTGGCCGATTGGAGCGCTGGCCCTGAACATCGCGCGAGGCAACACCTTGCGAATAGCGCCGCCGAATCTCTGGAAAGCTATTCGAGATCCTCAGCAGTAGGGATCCAAACGCCTAAACGTCGCCGGCCATGGTTTGTCCCTCGACGAGAGGATGATCCGCGGTCCAGAAGTTGTCCGGCCGGTTTCCGAAAGTCTCCCCGTGCCCAGCCCGCCGCTGCCTCGGCCGTCCCCTGCGGACGCCCAGCCTCCCTCCGGTTCCGCGGCGCGCCCGCCCGGCAGCGACAGCCTCGCGCGCCAGGCGACGGAGGCCTACGCCCGCCCCAAACAGCGCTTCGGGCGCTACGAGGTCGTCCGCTGCCTTGGCCAGGGGGGCATGGGCACCGTCTACGAGGCCGACGATCCGCAGCTCGGCCGCAAGGTGGCGATCAAGGTGGTCCAGGAGTCGCAGCTCGGCGACCCGCACAACCTGGAGCGCTTCCTGCGCGAAGCGCGCGCGACCGCGGCCCTCGACGACCCGCACGTCGTGAAGATCCACGACATCGGCGGCGAGGGCGGCCGCCCCTTCCTCGCCATGGAATTCGTGCCGGGCCGCTCGCTGCAGGAGGCGCTCGACCGGGTCGGCCGGCTGCCCGCCGCCACCGCCCTGCGCTACACGCTCCACGCGGCGCGCGGCCTGCGCGCCGCCTGGGCGCACGGCATCGTCCACCGCGACGTCAAGCCGGGGAACCTGCTGCTCGCCGACTCCGGCCTGGTGAAAGTCACGGACTTCGGCCTGGCGCGCCGCACCGGCGCGGAGCAGGACGGCGGCCTGACGCGCACCGGCGAGGTCGTCGGGACCCCGCTCTACCTGGCGCCGGAACAGGCCCAGGCCGCGCCCGCCGATTTCCGCGCGGACATCTACTCCCTCGGGGCAACGCTGTATCACATGCTCGCCGGCTGCCCGCCCTTCAGCGGCTCCTCGGCGCTGGGCATCGTCGCCGACCACATCCACAAGGCCCCGGCGCCGCTGGCCGTGCGCGCGCCGCGCGTGCCGCGCCGCACCGCCCAGGTGGTCGAGCGCATGCTGGCGAAGGAGCCCGGGCGGCGCCACGCGAGCTACGACGAACTGATCGCGGACCTGGAGGCCGCCCAGGCCGATCTCGGACGCACGCGGCTGCCGCTCCCGCTCTGGGCGGCGGTCGCCGCGGGCCTCGGCGGCGGCCTCCTGCTCTGGGGCGTCTACGCGCTCTGGGGAGGCGAGACTCCGTCGCCGGATACGGGAAACACCGGGGCCGGCGGAAGCGGGCCGACCGCGCCGGCCGGGGGCGCCGCGCCGACGGGAACCGGGAGTGAAAGCGCGGGCGGCGGCGCGCCCGCGGCCCCGACCCCGCACACCCCACCCACCGCGCCGCCCGCCCCCACGCCCACCGTGACCGATGGCCGGCCGACTCCGCTGCCGGCCGGAGGCGATCCGGCGGCCCCGCTCACCGCCCCGGATCCGGTCGTCCCGCCCGCATCCGCCTCCGGCAAAGACCCGACGACGACCCGGTCCGACCTGCGCAGCCGCTTCCATGGCGCCTGCGCCGACCAGGGCGACGAGTGCGTCGAGCTGGCGTACGACTTCTCGAGCCCCGACCAGGCGCTCGACTTCGGCGTGGCGCCGCCGCCCGGGTCGCCCCCCGGCGCGGCCGCCGCCCCGTCCGGCAAGCTCGGCTGGCTGGTCGAAGGCGGCCGCCTGATATCGACCGGACGGGCGCCCACCAACCACCTGGCCGAGTTCGTCGGCGACCTGATCGTGGAAGTCACCCTGACGCTCACCGCCGGACCCAGTGCGGAGGCGAGTTTCTGCCTCCACCAGGGACGCGGCGCCGGCGGCTACCAGGTGCAGGTCGGTCGGCAGCGCACGCAGATCGCCCGCCTGCTCGAAGCGCGCGGAGGCATGGCCCAGGTGATTCCCCTGAGCGAGAACCGGGTCGCGGACGTGGCGCCCGGCGTGCCCCACCGCGTGCGCATCGAGCGCCGCGCGGAGCGCATCCAATTGTGGATCGACGGCAAGCTCGACCTGACCGCGGAGTCGAGCGAGAGCGACGTCGGCGCCTTCGGCCTCTTCGCGCGCGCCCCCGGCGTGGTCCTCGACGACCTGCACATCAGCGGGCGCCTCACCCGCGACTGGCTCCAGGGCAAGCGCTGAGCACTACAACGCTAATCGCCGCCCCAGGCAGACGGACCTTCCGCGGTGCCAAGAAGCGTAGATCGGCCATCCAGTTCGTTTGTAGTTCCGCCTTCAGGCGGAACGATGGGCCAATTGCGATTAGTCTTCGGCGTAGGCTCCGCCTGAAGGCGGAACTACGAACGGACGGGCCTTGCGAGCAACATTCCTCGGCCTGGCGACCCGGCGTGCCCGATCGCGATTAGCGTTGTAGTGTGAGCTACCGCGCCCAGCGCGCGAGCGTGGCCAGGATCGCCGCATCGGCGTTCGCCGCACGCGGATTGTAGTCCTGCGACTTCCAGGTCGGCCGGTTCAGGTCCTTGTCCAGGAAATCGAAGTGCATCTTGCCGACCGGCGCGCCGTTATCGTAGGTACGGCGCAGCAGGTCGGCGGTCAGCGCGGCGCGCCGCGAGCCATCGGCGAGCAGGGAGCGCGACATCGTATTGTGGCCGTCGTTCGAAACCAGGACCGCCTTGCGGTCGCGCGCCCAGGAGCTCGCCGGGCTCTCGGTCGGTCCCAGGTGGTAGGAGACCATGCCGATCCGCGCGTCCGCAAAGGCCCAGTCGCGCGTGCGGCGGTCGCTCGGGAGATTGACCGAAATCACCTTGCTGCCGCCGTAGAGGTCGAGCCGGCGCCGCAGCTCGGTCACGATGGCCCGCTGAAAATCCAGGTTGTCATTGTCGCCGCCGTGGATGTTCGGTTCGTTCAGCGGCTCGTAGATCACGTTGCCGTAGCGGCCGATGCGGTCCGCGACCGCGCGGATCAGCGGCAGGTTCACCTCGTTCCAGCAGCGCGTGCCGAGGTCGTCGAACTGCCCGGGGGCGGTGAGAAAACCCTGCAGATTGCGCACGACATTGTAGGGGGAATTGGCCCAGCGCAGCCGGTAGGGGTCGCGGGCGCCGGAGTCGAAACCGCAGCCGTCGAAGAACGTGAAGTGGACGACGATGTTGCGGGCGTTGGCCTCGCGCACCAGGTCCTCGAGGCGGGCGTAGAAGGCGGGGTTCGGGCGCAACAGGTTGTAGCGCGCGCTGCGGCTGCCGGCGAAGGGCGTGAGGTCGTTGGCGAACGCGTAGGTCGCCCACACGCGGATGTAGTTGATGCGGTTGGGGACCAGGGAGCGGTCGAAGAAGGCGCGGAAGTCGAAGGCGCGTTCGGCGAGGATGCCGGCGTCGCTGTAGCCGACGAGGCGGAGCGGGCGACCGTCGGATACCAGGCGATCGCCTGAGACGGAGAGCGTGAGGTCGGCGCGGGCGGAGGCGGCGCCGGCGAGCAGGAGGAGGCCGGCCCAGGCGACCGCGCGCGCGGCGGACGGGGCGGGGCGATGCAAGCTGACCATGACACGACTCCTTTGTCCAATCCATCCTGCCTGACCCGAATCCGCGGCGGCGCGCGGGCGCCGATCGCCCGCGCCGGCGGCGCGTGACCGAGTTTCGCAACGGGTGTGCCTCGGGTCCGGAGGCGCGGTCAAGCGGCAGTCGCATCTGCTTGCGCAAGAGCGAGATGCAACATTAGAGCCGGGCGTGAGGGGAGGCCTGGGCGGGCTCGCGGGCCGTAAATTGAGGATTACGGAGGGGGGTGTGAGCGTGCGAGAAGTTGGATGGGGGGGGAGGGCTTGGGGAGTCGGGCGCGAGCGGTAGCGCCACCTACCCCCACCCCAGCCCTCCCCCGGGCTGCGGCCCGGGGGAGGGGGACCGCGCGGACACGGGTGGGTGGGGCGCCGCGCGGCGGAATGCCACACCCCGCGCCGCCCGCCGCATCCCGAGCACGCGCTGCGCGTTGCGTCTCTCCCCCGCGCTTGCCCCGGGGATTCGCCGCAGTCCGCGCCCCACGGCGCGGCACCCCCATCCCACCGCCCGCTTCCGCATCCCGGTTTTCCGGCCGCCCGGCAAACCCAGACCGGACACGGCTTGCGCGTCGATCCCGGCACGCGTCGCGACGCGGCGCCGCGACGGTACGGCGCATGCGTAACGCTCCCCGGTCGCGACTGTGGATCGTCTTGTGAGGGTCGTCATCGGTCGGCAGCGGAAGATCAGGAGTTCACGTCATGGCAAAATCCCCGTCGCACCCCCCGTCCCACGCCCACCCCCCAGCCAGATCTCGCGCCCAGCTCCAGGAAACCCCTGAGCCGGCGCCCGCGCCCGCGCCGGAGATGTACACCGCCGGCCGCCTGCACGCGGCCGCCGACTTCGAGACCTGGCTGGGCGAACAGGTCCGGCGCACCCCCTGGTGGGCGATCTCGCTCTCGGCCCACGCCCTCGGCCTCGCCATGCTGTCGGTCATCACCTTCGCGCACGCCGCAATCCACGAAGACGAGGTGAAGATCATCGTGCAATTGCCGCCGCCGCGCACGCCCAAGATCGAGATCGAACCGCTGCGCGAGCTGGTGGACAAGGCGCAGCCGAACAACCCGCTGCTCCCGGCCGACGAGGTCGACAACCTGACCGACGAGCCCGCCATCCACCATCCAGATGCGGAGATCGGCGACCGCAACGTCGAAGCGGGCGGCGAGGACGAGAACGGCGGCATGGTCGGCCAGTCCGCCGCCGCGCTGAGTGACGTCTGGGGCCAGGGCGACGGCATCGACGGGCGCCAGGTAAGCGCCGTACCCGGCATCACGGGGATCTGCGGCATCGGCGGCGGCGGCGGCGAGGGCGGGAGCAAGTACGACAACGGCCGCAAGAAGGGGCTGCGCCCGATCCGCGTCCCGAACGGCCCGCCGCGCAAGGGCACCACGCCGGAAACCGAAAACGCCGTCCTGCGCGGCCTGCGCTGGCTCGCGCGCCACCAGCACGCCGACGGCTCCTGGGACGCCGAGGGCTTCTCCGCCCAGTGCAAGCGCTCGATCTGCGACGGCAAGGGCTACCGCGACCATAACCTCGGCCTCACCGGCCTCGCCCTGCTCGCCTACCTCGGCGCCGGGTACACGCACCTTACCCGCGAGACCTACGTGGACGCGATGACCGGCCGCGAGATGTGCTTCGGCACCGTCGTCAAACTGGGCCTCGTCCACCTCATCCGCAGCCAGGACGCCGATGGCTGCTTCGGCGCCCGCGCCGGCGGCAAGACCATGTACAACCACGCCATCGCCGCCCTCGCCATGGCCGAAGCCTACGGCCTGACCTCCTCCCCGCTCTTCAAGGACGCCGCCCAGCGCGGCATCAACTTCCTCGTCGCCGCCAAGAATCCCTACAAGGCGTGGCGCTACGAGCCGAAGGACGGCGACAACGACACCTCCGTCACCGGCTGGTGCGTGATGGCGATGAAGTCCGCCGAGATCTCCGGCCTGGAAGTTTCGCGCGCCGCCTTCGCCGAAGCCCGCGGCTACATCGAGGAACTGACCGACGCCAACTACGGCAAGGTCGGCTACCGCACCCGCGAGGACATCGGCCAGAAGGTCGTGGTCCAGGGCAAGAACGAAGAGTACGCGAACCACGAGGCGTTGACCTCGGTCGGCATGCTCTGCCGCATCTTCATCAGCAAGGACGCGCAGGACGGCGTCCTCGACCTCGCGGCCAACCAGCTCTGCAACGACCTGCCGATGTGGGACAAGGCCAAGAAGACCAACGACTACTACTACTGGTATTACGGTACCCTCGCGATGTTCCAGTTCGACGGCCCGGACAGCGGCGGCTCAGGTAAATACTGGAAGCGCTGGGAGCCCGCCGTGCGCGAAGCGCTGGTGGATCACCAGGCGACGACGAAAGACGCCTGCGCCGAGGGCTCGTGGGATGCGGACGACCGCTGGGGCTTCGAGGGCGGCCGGGTCTATGCCACCGCGATCAACGTGCTGACCCTGGAAGTCTACTACCGCTACGAGTCGGTCTTCCGCGGCAAGAATCGCAAGTAGACGAGAGGCGGTGCGGTCGGGGTGACGCCACCCCAGGGCGGACACGGGGGTCCGCCCCGACGGCCAGCGGCGTCTTTCGTAGGGGCGGACCCCTGTGTCCGCCCCGGGGTGGCCCGGCTGGCCACGGTTACGACACCCTTCAGGGCGAAACTCTCCCCCGGCGGGCGCCGGGTTCCTCCGGCCCCACGCCCCGGCGCCCGCCAACTCAGTCCGGTTCGGTCGGACCGGCGCGCGAACCGCTCCGACCGAACTTCTTCAATGTCAATGAGTTATGCCGAGCAGCTCCGGTGTGGCAAAACGCCGCATCGACCGATCCAGATCTAACCTCTGGATTCTCAGCGGGTTACTACGACCTCCCCGGGCGGGCCCGCAGCCGGTTTTCCAGGACGCCCCACGCCCCCGGGGGCTCGCCCGCGGTCCCCGCGACCGATTCGACCCTCTCCACAACCCCTTGCAAGCAAATCGATAACGTCGGCCGTGCGCAAAACAAACTGGGTGCTCGCGGCATGGCGCTTGCTTGACCGGGGGTGCCGGGAAAAGGGTCCGGGTGAGGCGGGGTCGGCCGCGGGAGCGGCGCAGTGCGAGAAGGAGACACAACATGCAGGGTGCTGGACGGGCGACGTGGGTGGCGGCGGCGCTGGCGGGGACGCTGGCGTGGACGGTGAACGCGGGCACGGCCGCGGCCCAGGAGAGCGATCTGGTGCGCGCGGGCGCCACCGAGTTGAAGGGCGACATCCTCAAGGAGGACTTCCGCGAGCTCGAGATCAAGACCAGCGCGGGCTCGATGAAGAAGGCCTGGAAGGACGTCACCGCGGTGGTCTACAAGGCCACCCCCGCCGCCTTCGCCGAGTCCGAGAAGCTCTACCGCGCCCGCCAGTACACCAAGGCGATCGACGGCTACAAGTCCACGGTCGACGACGCCGGCAAGGGCGCACGCGACCTCTTCAAGCAGCACGCGTGGTACAAGCTCTGCATGTGTTACCTGATGACCCGCCGCTACGAGGACGCGATCACGAATTTCCGCGGGCTCCTGACCTTCGCCCCTGAAAGCAAGTACCTGCGCGAGATCCACACCGGCATCATGCGCGCCTACGTGGACAAGGGCGACGGCGCGAGCGCCGGACCGGCCATCGCCTCGGCCAAGAACGCCTCCAAAATGACCCCCCTGGGCGATGAGTTCGACGCCTGGGTGGACTTCTACACCGCCCGCCAGCAGGAGATGACCGGCAAGGGGCCGGAGGCGCTCGGCTCCTTCACCGCCCTCGCCGCCGCCGCGCGCTCGCCGCTGGTCCAGGGCGAGGCCGCCATCGCCAAGGGCCGCGTGCAGATGGCGCTCGGCCAGACCGACGGCGCCGAAAAGAGCTTCCGCGACGCCCTGGAGAAGGCCGTGACCGCGAACGCGCGCGCCGCCGCCGCCGGCCAGCTCGCCGAGCTCCTGATCAAGAAGGCCGACGGCAAGGACCTCCCCAAGCTGCGCGAGGCCGCCTGGGCCTGCGCCCTGGGCATCGCCGTCCACTACCCCGAGCCCGGCGACGCCTCCGAAGGCCACGAGCGCGCCCTTTTCTTCGCCGGCCAGGCCTACGAGGCCCTCGCCGCCGCGACCCCGAAATCCAAGGACGGACGCGACATCGGCGCCGAGGAATTCAAGCCCAAGGCCGCCGCCGCCTACCGCGACCTCCTCGACCACTACCCGGATTCCTTCTTCGCCGACAAGGCGCGCAAGCGCGGCGTTGACTAAGGCATCCGCCCTATTCGCAACGACACACACGGCAAGCCACTGCCATTGGGGGAGTTTGACATGGCCAAGTCCCGGAGCCCGCGCGAGGAAGAGCCCGTCGAAGACGAGCAGCCGCAGGATCGCGGTTCGCTCGCGGATCGCGCCCGCGAGTCGATGGATTTCGAAGCCTGGCTGCAGGAGCAGGTGAAGAAGACCCCGTGGTGGGCGATCTCGATGGCCGCCCACGCCATGGGTCTGGCGCTGCTCTCGGTCGTGACCTTCTCGCATGCCCGCGTGCAGAGCGAAGAGGTGCCGATCATCGTGACCGTGCCGCCGCCCAAGATCCAGAAGATCGAAATCGAGCGGCCGCAAGGGCTGGTGGAGCGCAAGGGCGTGCCCACCGGCGACGTCACGCCGCAGGCGACCGACGAGCCCGCGATCTACTTCCCGGACGCCGAGGAATCGGACCACAACGAATCGGCGGACGGCGAGGACTACGGCCAGATGAAGGGCGACTCGAAGGAGTTCATCTCCTACCTGCCGGGCGAGGGCGGCGGCGCCAAGGGCCGGCAGACCGGCAAGGGCCCGGGCCTGACCGATGCGATCGGCGTGGGCGGCGGCGGCGGCGGCGCCGGCCGCTACGGCGGACCCTTCGGCGGCCGCGTCAATCGCCGCGCCAAGGGCGGCGGCACCAAAGGCTCGACCGACGCGACGGAAAACGCCGTCACCGCCGGCCTGCGCTGGCTCGCGCGCCACCAGAATTCCGATGGCTCCTGGGACGCCGAGTCCTACTCCGGCAACTGCAAGAAGTCGATCTGCGAAGGCAAGGGCTACCGCGACTACAACGTCGGCCTCACCGGCCTGTCGCTGCTCGCCTTCCTCGGCGCCGGCTACACCCACCTCTCGCGCGACAAGTACATGGACCCGATCACCGGCAAGGAGATGAGCTTCGGCACGGTGGTGAAGCAGGGCATCCTCTACCTCATCAAGTCGCAGGACTCGGACGGGTGCTTCGGCGCCAAAACCGGCGGCAAGATGCTCTACAACCACGCCGTGGCGTCGCTGGCCATGGCCGAAGCCTACGGGCTTACGCAGTCGCCGCTCTTCAAGGATCCGGCGCAGCGCGGCATCGACTTCCTGCTCGCCTCCAAGAACCCGTACAAGGCGTGGCGCTACCAGCCCAAGGACGGCGAGAACGATTCGTCCGTCACCGGCTGGTGCGTGATGGCGATGAAGTCCGCCGAGATCTCCGGCCTGAACGTCGGGCGCGCCGCCTTCGAGGAAGCGCTCTCCTTCATCGACGAGATCACGGAGAAGAACTACGGCAAGTGCGGCTACACCAAGCTGGAAGACGCGGGCGTGAAGGTCGTGGTCCAGGGCAAGAACGAGGACTACACCAACCACGAGTCGCTGACCGCGGTCGGCATGCTGGTGCGCATCTTCTGCAAGCACGACCCGAAGGACCCGATCCTGGAGATGGGCGGGAAGCTGCTGGTGCAGGACCTGCCGATCTGGGACAAGGCCAAGAAGACCAACGACTACTACTATTGGTACTACGGCACGCTGGCGCTTTTCCAGTATGACGGGCCGGACAGCGGCCAGAGTCAGAAGTACTGGGGCGCCTGGAACAAGGCGATGGTCGATGCGCTGGTGAAGAACCAGGCGACCGCAAAGGACCAGTGCGCGGCCGGGTCGTGGGACTCGGACGACCGCTGGGGCTTCGAAGGCGGCCGCGTCTATGCGACCGCGCTCAACGTGCTGACGCTCGAAGTGTACTACCGCTACGACAGCGCCTTCGGCGGCGGCAAGCGCAAGTAGGGGCTGGGTTCGCCCGCCCCCGCCCGGCCGGCGTCGCGCCACGGAATCTCCCCCTCCGTGGCCGACGCCGCCGGGCCGACCTCCGGTCCCGAGCCCCGGAAACCGACGTTTGCCGGCCTCATCGAACGGTTTTCGCCTCGTTCAACGTCGTTCAACCTCGTCTAGCGTCGTTCAAGGTCTCGTGGTTCTGCCACGGAAACGACCTTGCCCGCGACTCAAGGACGTTGAACGACGTTAAACGAAACGGAACGACGTTAAACGACGTTGTGGAGCTCCCCTCCGATGATCGATCGCAAATCGGTGGCTCGCCTGCTGGTCCTGACCCTAGGCCTGCTCGCGCTGGCCTTCGTCGCCCCCGCCCCGCGCGCCTACGCCGAAGGCGGCGCGGTCAAGAAGGAGATCGATTTCGCGAAGGGCCTCGGCCGCCGCGGCTACTCCGACTGGGCCGAAGAGGTCTGCGTCCAGATCGAAAAGACCGCCAGCGGCGCCGACAAGGCCGCCGTCCAGCTCGTGCGCGCCGAGATCATGAAGAGCACGGCCAACACCGAGACCGACCTCGCCAAGAAAATGGAATTGATCAACAAGGCGATCAAATCGCTCGAACAGTTCCTCAACGACAACAGCGGCCACGAACTGGCCGAAGAAGCCCGCTTCGAGATCGGCGAGCTCTACCTGCAGAAGGGGCTCTTCATCAACGAAGAACTCAAGAACCCCGAGAAGGCCGGCCAGGCCGCCGACCTGCGCAAGGAAGGCCAGGACGCCTTCAAACAGGCACAGCAGTACATCGAGAAGATGATCAGCGCCATCTCCAAGCGCATGGACTCCCCGAAGGACGCCGCGCAGACGGAGAAGGACGCCACCGCGCTCATGACCGCGCGCTACAACATGCTCCGTGCCTGCTACTACTTCGGGATGATGTTCGAAGAGGGCGACTCCGGCCGCAAGGGCCAGTTCGAGAAGGCCAAGCAGATCTACATGGAGTTCGCCCTCGACTACCAGGACCGCTACCTTTACTACGACGCCTGCGTGGTCGCCGGCAACGTCTACAAGGCCCTCGCCAGCGCCAAGGACTCGCTCGCCTGCTTCGACGCCGCCGTCTCGCTCCGCGATCTCTACTGGAACGACGCCAAGAAGTGCTACGAGCTCGACGACACCGCCACCCAGGTCCTGACCAATGCCTTCTACCAGAAGGTCCAGGCGGCCAACGAACTCAAGGACGGCAAGTCCGCGGTCAAGACCGTCGACGACTTCTTCGAGACCTTCGGCGCCGCCTGGAAGAACAAGCCGCTCGGCTGGGTCATGATGCTCGAGAAGGCCAAGGGCTTCATGCTCGTCCCGGACAACAAGGCCGCCATGGACCTGATCGCCGAAGTCCTCGATAAGACCAAGGACGGCCCGGAAGCCATCCGCAGCATGGCGTCGGCCCTCATCTCCAAGCTCGGCGGCACCGTCGAGGTCAGCGCCGATCGCGTCCTCCAGGGCGCCGATGCCCTGCTGTCGCGCGAGAAGTTCGACCAGGCGATCGACGAGTTCCGTAAGGCCATCACCGCACTCAAGAGCAAGACCGATGCGGAATCGGTCAAGCTCCTCGCCAAGGCCTGGTATCGCATGGCCGCGGCCTTCGACCGCCAGGACCGCACCTACGAGGCCGCCGCGCTCTACCAGAAGGTCTACACCGCATGGCCGACCGGCGACTACGCGTCGAAGGCCTGCCTCGGCTGCGCCCGCGCCTTCTCCAAGATGGTGGCCACCGGCGACAACCCCTTCGACCAGGACAGCTACCGGAAAGCCCTGAACGACCTCTCGCAGAAGTACGTCGCCACCGAAGAAGGCAAGATGGCGCCCGTCCTCCTCGGCGAAAAGCTCGCCCAGGAGGGCAAGTTCACCGACGCCGCCGCCCAGTTCGCCAACGTCCCGTCGACGGTCGGCGCCTACTACGTGCAGTGCCTCTTCCAGGTCGGGTATTGCTGGTATCAGGAAGGCAAGCGGGTCTTCGGCGAGAAGAAGCCCGACGATGCCAAGAAGGCCTTCGACAAGGCGCAGGACGGCTTCAAGAAGTGCCTCGCCGAGGTCGAGAAGGCGACCAAGAACGCGCCCGATGACGCGGTGAAGGAGCAGCTCGGCGAAATCGCCTTCAACTGTCAGTTCATGCCGGCCACGATCCTGATGCACGAGGCGAACAAGAAGTACGCGGAAGCCCTGACCCTGCTCGACACGCTCGACAAGCAGTACGGCACGACGCCGGAGCGCGCGGGCCGCATCAGCCTGCTCAAGATCACCTGCCACCTGGAGACCAAGAAGCCGGACGAGGCGCGTAAGCTGCTCGACGTGCTGCTCGAGAAGGACCTGGGCGGCAAGCGCCTGCCCGAGACCTGCCGTTCGGTCGCCGTCGCCTACCACACCATCGGCGAAGAGAAGCGCAAGGACAAGAAACCGGAGGATCCGGCGGGGCTGGACGAACTCAAGCTCGCGGCGCGCTACTACTCGGTGTGGCTGCAGCGTTCGAGCGAGGGCGCGAAGGGCCTGAAGCCGCAAGAGGTCCTGTCGGTCGCCGACCTGCTCTATCGCGTCGCGAACGTCGCCAACGGCTTCCCCGAGATCACCAGCTCCTTCCAGGAAGTGGACGTCACGAAGGTCAGCGACCCCGCCCTCTACGACGCCGCGGCCCGGGCCTATGACCTGATGGTGAACGGCAAGTTCGCCGCCGCCGCGGGCGCCGACCAGTGGAAGGTGTGCGTCAAGATGGTGAACTGCTACGGCTTCATGAAGAAGTGGAGCGAGGGCGCGGAGGTGTACGAGAAGCTGTTGGCGGACGGGAAATTCGAAAAGGAGATCACCGACGCGAAGCAGAAGCTGAAGGCGTTGCGCATCGACGACAAGTCGCTGCGCGCGGCGCCGCATCTGCTCGGCGTCTACCTCGACCTCGGGCAGATCCACCTGGAGCTGGCGCCGACCCGCAAGGAATCGTGGGCGCGCGCGCAGAACATCTTCGGCAACATCGGCGATCCGTCGATCTCCGACAAGGAGCAGCGGCAGTGGTGGCTGGCGAAGCTGGGCATCCTGCAGGCCCTGTACGGCGGCGGCGATTACCAGACCGCCCACCTGGTGGTGAAGGATCTGCTGCTCGCGAACCCGAAGTGGGAGAACGACAAGTTCGGCCTGGCGGCCAAGTTCGACGCCATCAAGGAGCTGATCGTCAAGAAGGTCCCGCAGGGAGGGAAGTAGGGGGCGCCGCGCGCTGGGCCGCCGGGGCCGCGGCGGCTTGTGGCCCTGCGATTGGGTGATTTGGCGATTGTGTGATCGGGTGATTACGAGTCGGAGGAGTTGATAGGAGTTTGCTGGTTCGCGGCGATTGGGCAGCTTGAAAATAATCACCCAATCACCCGATCACCAAATCACCCACTCGAAGGAATGAGCAGGTTGGTTGCGGCGCGGGCACGGCCCGCGAAGAATCGTTGGGGTTTCACGGGTTTCCATCAAGGAGCTGGGTTCGTCATGAAATCGCGCATTCTTCCGATCCTTGCCTTGACGTTCGTGTTGTTCTTCTTCGTCGGCGAGGTCGCCTGGGCCGCGGAGGAAGGGGGTCACGGCGGGGACAAGACCTGGTGGGACCTGTTCCGTGCGACCGGGGTGGTCGGCATCCTGATCGTCGGCTGCTCGGTCGCGGGCATGGCCTTCACGATCGAGAACATCGTGAACCTGAAGGAAGAGAAGCTGGCGCCGCCGGACGTGATCGGCGAGCTGGAAGGGCTGCTGGAAGAGGGCCGGCTGGACGAGGCGCTGCAGGTGTGCGACGCGGACAAGAGCTACCTCTCGAACGTCGTCGCCGGCGGCATCCTGATGGCCGGCGTGAGCTTCGAAGACATGATCAAGGGCATGGAGCAGGCGGCGGCGGAAGAGAACTTCAAGGTGCTCGCCAAGATGAGCTACCTGTCGCTGATCGGCAACATCGCGCCGCTCCTGGGTCTGCTCGGCACGGTCACCGGGATGGTCAGCTCCTTCCAGGAAATCGAAAAGAAGAAGAGCCCGACGCCCGCGGACCTCGCGGTCGGCGTGTACGAGTCGCTGGTCAACACGACGATGGGTCTCTTTACCGCCATCGTGTTCTTGACGGTCTTCTTCTTCATCAAGAACAAGGTCATGAAGGCGACCCTGGGCATCAACATGGTGGCCTTCGAATTGGTGAAGAAGGCCCACACGTCGCAGCACGCGGGCTAGGAGAGCGCAATGTCGGCGAAAAAAGGACCCTCGATCGACGAAAACGTCCAGCTCAACCTGGTGCCCATGGTGGACATCATGTTCCTGCTCCTGCTCTTTTTCATGCTCGGGGCCGACATGGGTCACCGCGAGCTGGAGGACGTGAAGCTGCCGGAGGCCGACGTCTCGAGCGTCAAGGAAGACACCACCCCGGACGAGCGCACGACCGTCAACGTCTACCATGAGACCCGCGGCGCGAAGTGCCAGGTGTACGAAGCGCTGCAAAAGGCCGGCGGCACGAGCAGCCAGATCTGTCGCGACATGGCGCACTGGAAGGTCGGCATCCGCGGCATCGACTACCCGCTCGACGGCGTGACCAAGTCGGCCGGCCCGAACAGCGACGGCCTTTCCATGAAGGAGAAGCTGTTCATGGAAGCCGAGAGCAATCGCCCCGACCCGAACAACAAGACGCTCTCCGAACGGCGCCTGCAGATCCGCGGCGACGAGGCCGGCCCCTACGGCGTGGTGCAGCGCGTGATGAACACCTGCGCCGAGGTCGGCATCTACAAGATCGAAATCGGCGCCGCGACCAAGGCGCCGGAATAGCCCGAGAAGACAGCCCCGCCGCGCCCGCGGGTCAGGTTTTTCCCTGACCCGCGGGACCGGCCCGCCCCTCCCCCCCGACCGCCGACGTAGGAGACCGACATGGCCGGCTCAACCATGGGCGACGATGGAGACAACCCGGTCTCCTTGAACGTCACCCCCCTGGTGGACATCATCTTCTGCCTCTGTCTCTTCTTCCTCTGCTCCTTCCACTTCAAGCAGCTCGAAGGCAAGATGGACTCGTGGCTGCCCAAGGACAAGGGCGTCCACGGCACCCCCATCCAAAACGTGCAGCTCGAGGACATCAAGATCTGGATGAAGTGGGATCCGGACACGAGCCGCACGATCCGCAAGGTGAACCAGAGCGACGCGGCGAGCGACGCGGACCTGGAGTCGCTGCTCGGGCAGCGCAAGGCCAACTTCGAGAGCGCCGGCAAGCCCGACGTGCCGGTCTCGATCGACGCCGGGCCCGACGTCCCGTGGAAGGACGTGATCTGGGCGATGAACCTGTGCAAGCGCCAGAAGCTCGAGAAGATCGAGTTCGCGGCCCCCTGGCCCGACCCGAAATCGGTCGGCGCCGGAAGCTGAGCACACGCCGTCACCGGATACAAGATTCACCGCAGGGGCGACCCGCCATCCGGGTCGCCCCTGTGTCCAGGCGGGCGCACCCTCTCGACCGGGCAACCCAGCAGAGCGGAGGCACGACATGGCCGGCGCCACGATGGCCGACGAAGGCGACAACCCGGTGGCCCTGAACGTCACGCCCCTGGTGGACATCATCTTCTGCCTCTGCCTCTTCTTCCTCTGCTCCTTCCACTTCAAGCAGCTCGAAGGGAAACTCGACGCCTGGCTCCCGCAGGGGGCCGGCCCGCGGGCAGGACACGGCGAGGTCACGCTGGAGGAACTGCGCGTCGGCGTGCGCTGGGACGCGGAGCGCGCTGCGATCGCGACCCGCGTGAACGACCACCCGGCGGCCGACGTGCGCGAACTCGAGGCGTTGCTGACCCAACGGCGCGAGCATCTGGTCGCGGCCGGCGTGGGCGTCCCGCCGGTGACGATCGACGCCGACCCCGAGGTGCCGTGGCAGGGCGTCGTGCGCGTCACCGACGTGTGCCGGCGTGCCCGCCTCGACCGCATCGAGTTCGCCGCGCCCGCCGCGGCGATCCCCGCATCCGGTAGATGAGCTACCGGGGCAAGCCCGCGATTCCGGTGCGATCGCGCGAGCGGCCGCCGGACTCGGTCGAGGTTCCACCGTCAGAGGCGGTCGCAAAAGGCAGCGATCCGTGGCCCCTCGGCGCAGGCCGGAAGGCCTGCACCACAATTGCCGTTGACCTCCTCGGCGACCTTCGAGCCGCTCGCAACCCTTGTGGCGCAGGCCTTCCGGCCTGCGCCGCGAGCTCGCGGACGCCGGAGTCTCGCGGCCTGGTGTCCCCTCAACGTTGATTCTTGCCGTGCCAAGCCGGGTGTAGGGGCGACCCTTGTGGTCGCCCCGATGGGCCATTCATGGTGGCCTGCGGGGCGGGCATCCCCCTTCGCCGCCGGCTACGGGGGACAGGCCAAGGCCCGCCCCTACAAGGTCCCAACCGGCAGTTTCGACGTTGACAGGTCACTAGTGTCCTGTCAACATCGAATCTTCCGGTCCGCGTAGGGGCGCCTCGTGAGGCGCCCCGAGGGGCCACGAATCGAACGACCCCAAGCAACGACGTTGACAGGTCACCAGGTGCGAACCCTACGTTGACGCGCCCCTCCGGGACCTGCACCCGCGCCCTCGTCGATCGTGGACTTCAGCGAAACCTTGGAGTAGAATCGTGCCCCCTCCTCCCGTTCCCGGAGCCCCCATGCTCAGTCCCGAATCCTTCAAGCGGCGTCTCGCGATGAAGTCCGCGGCCGCCTACGGCAGCCGCCGCGAGCTGAAGATGCTCGCTCTCTTCGCGGGACTGCTGGCCTTCTGCCTGGCGGTCTGGCTGTTGCGCCCGGCCCCGAAGCCGGTCAAACCGTCGGGGACCGGCGTACCGGCCGGCGCGGGAGTCCAGTCCACGGCCGCCGAGCCGGCGAAGCCGGTGGAACGCGTCGTCGCCTTCGACGGCAAGCTCGACAACCTCACCGACGGCATCCCGCTGGCCCAGGACGGCGCGTACGATTACCTGCTGCGCTTCGTCGCGCGCACCCCGCCCGAGGACTTCACGCACCGCCTGCGCACGGACATCGCCTACGACGCCCTGGTCGCCCGCCCGCAGGAGTTCCGCGGCAACTTCATGCGCGTCGGCGGCATCTACAACTTCGCGACGGTCCGGCGCCTCGAACATGCGGTCGGGGAGATCCAGGACATCTATCGCGTCTACCTCTACAACACCACCGATGGCGGCGGCTACATCGTCGACATGCTGGAGAAGCCGCCGGAGTCCCTGATCTGGCGGCGCGACTACGTCGAAATCACCGGCGTCTTCCTGCGCAACGTGACCTTCGAGAACGATCGCGGGAAGATCCTGACTTCGCCCTTTTTTTTCGGGCGCCGAATCGAGAAGATCGGCGACATCATGGTCTCGCGCAGCGAGCTGTCGGGTTTCTGGATGTCGGCGTGGATGGCGCTCGTGCTTGGGCTCGTGATCATCGGAGGCTACCTGTTGCTCCGCCGCGCCACGGGGCGCGAGGGTCACGGCTGGAAGATGGTGCGCTCCCTGCATCGGCCGCACGGGAAGCCGGCGGTGCCGGAAGCGGCGACGCCGGGCGCGAGTCCGGGCGCAGCGACCGCGCCGACCGTGGCGCCGGACCCGACCGCGACGGTCCCGCCGCCCGCACCGGCCGCGG
>JACRIP010000336.1 GCA_016220045.1 Planctomycetota bacterium | reverse complement strand
CGACGACGGCGACGCCCCAGGGAAGCCCGCCCGGCACGCTACCGAGTGCCCCGCCCGCCAACGCCCACGACGTGAGCAGCAACCGCCACCATCCGGGATCGCGACCCGGCGGCGGTCGGTCGCTCCGCCGCGCGCCGCCGCCGTTGCGGTCGTCCGGCCCTCCGTGGCCGTTGCCCGGCTCGACTGCAGGCTCCGTCATGCCGCGCCGCCTAAAGTTATTGCCCGACAACCGGCGCCCGCGCGGTCTGCCCGCGCCGGACCTTCCCCGACCATTGGATCCGCGACCCCTCGGTGCGAGACTCCGGCCTCGGATATCGCGCGTCGCAGGACGGCGGAGGCATCGAATGCCGCTGCCCCGGCGTCAGACGTGCTCCCGGCGGCGATCCTTCCGCAGCTCCGCGACTGGCTTGCCTCCCAGGTACTTGCAGGAGCCGACGAGCGAGTCGACCCGGCGCTCTGGAAGCCCGAGGAGCACGATCACGCTGTCGTCCCCGACGTCCACGGAAACCCGCTGCCCGGACTTGAAACCGATCTGGCGACAGATTCCCTTCGGAATGGCAAGCCTGAACCGGGGAGACATCGATACGATCTGCATCCCGCGCACCCCAGACCCGCGTCCGACAGATCTACCTTCACGCCGCCAAAACGGCGGGTCAATGAGCAGGGCGAGTCGACCAACCCTGTCTGTCATCCCCGCGAGGTCTACGATGGGCAGATCCCCGCCCGCCCGGCAGGTCTCGGCTCTGCCAGGGCGGACTCGAACGGTCATGCGGCTGGGGTGACCGGCGCGGGACGCCGCTTTGCAGTCCGGAGATTCGAGTCCGGAAAGAGCACCAAGACGATGTCGCCTTGCTTATGGGGCATCGTAAACGTCCATCTCGGGGCGGTCCCAGTCGACGGCAAACGTGCGGAGCCGAGCGCGCAGATCCGCAGCCTGCGCAGCGTCTATTCCCCGGGAAGCAAGCTCAACGACCTGAGGTGGGTCCAGGAAGGTTACGATGACGCGAGCCTGCTGGACGTCAGGGACGGTTTCGAGCAACCGGATCTGGCCATCTTGGTAGATCCCTTGGACGGTGCGGAGCATGAAAGACACCTCCGTGGGCTGACGTCGGAGTAGAAGGCAGACGGTCAACACGAAACCATTCAGATACTAGCGCGCTGCCGACGCCGAGCACAATAGGATTCTCGGACATATCCTGCCGCCGGGCACCGTTCGCCGTCGCGCATCTGCGATCTCGGTCGCCATTGGAACACCCTACCTCCGTGCGACCGCGTCCTGCCCATCCGCCGCCCGCGCCTGCGCCGCTTCCGCCGGCCTCGGGGCCGAGCCGATCCCGCACCCCGCCCCGCACGAAGAACGCGGGATCTGCCGGCACGAGCGGCGTGCGGGATGTTGCGGCCGGCGCTGCGGGCATAGGAGCGCGACGCGGTCGCGCGACCGGCAGGCGGTCGCTGCGCTAGCAGATCGCATCCAGGTCGCGATACGGGATTCCCGGGATACGTGGCGTCCGCACGTCGAATCCGTCCTGTCGTGCCACCGCCTCGAACACTTCGATCTTCGCCGCGAGTCCCTCGGGCTGACCACAATCGGACCAGTTCCAGCGCTGGGCCCACATCTCGTCGCTGCGGACGATCGGCCAGCCCCGCACGGCCAGGTTGAGCGCGAACGTCCCGGGGGCCGCGTTGCCGATTTCCTCGCCGCGCTTCAGCGCTGGATACGTGGTCCACCGGAGCCGATCGCCCCGGCGGCCCGCGCGGATGAGCGGCACCGCGCCCCGCTTCCGAACGACCAGGAAACGGGCGGCGTCCCCTTCCACCTCGACGCGCCACGGCGGCAGATCGCGCGTCATCGAGAAGACCAGCGAGTGCTTCCAGCTCCGGACCCACAGGCCGAGCCCGAGATAGAATCGCACCGTCGGCTGCCAGCACCAGTTCGTCGGCACCCAGAGCCCGCGCAAGCCCTGCTCGCACGCGGCCGCGAGCAGCGCCCCGAGGACCCGCCCCGCCACCCCCCGCCGGCGCCACTCCGAAAACACGTACAGACTGGCAATGCCCAGCAAGCCCCCGCCCGTCTCCGTCAGGTCGATCGCCAGACTGCCCGCGCGCTGCCCGCCCTCCAGGATCCAGAAGGCCCGGGCGAACTCTCCGCTCGGCGGGCCGAGCCGGCCGCCCTCTCTCAAGACGCGCGATTCGAGCGCCGCGGCCTCCGCGGCGGACAGCGTACGCGGGTCCACCAGGGAATGCAGATGGTTCTCGAGCAGGGATGCGAGGTCGCACTGTGCCCAGACGCGACCGTCCTCCGGGTCCGCGGCGAGCGCTTCCAGGATCCCCCGCCGCGTCATGGCGTCGTGGACTTCACGGACGCGCCGGCGCCCATCCTCGTAGCCGTGGATCATCAGTACTCCGCCTGAGGTCGCCTCCGCTCGCGGTCCGCCGGCCCCGGGTCACAGCCCGTAGATCCGGACGGCGTTCTCCCGGCCGACCTGGGCGCGCACCGCGGCCGGAAGCCCCTCGATGACCGTCCACGTGTCCTCGAACGACGGCGGGCCGCGGCGCGCGGAGCCGCCGCCGCGCGCTTCCGCCGGCACGATGAACTCGTCGGCGCCGACGACGAACCGATCCGGGAAGTCCCCGATCAGCTTGACCCACGCCGCCTCCGGCTTCAGGTCCGCGCCCGCCAGATGGTTCCCCGCGCGAAACCGCTCGTAGGACGGGCGGACGAACTTGAGGGCGCAGAACAGGTTGGGGTGACGGCCCAGCAGCCGCCGCAGCAGCTCCGGCGTCTGAAACCCGGTGTTGTCCCACCCGCCGTGCACGAGCACGATCTGCGCCTTGCGGTTGTGCTCCAGCAGCCGCTCCAGGCCCGGCACGTTCGCGGTCACGCGCTCGGGGTTGTTCGGGCTGATGCGGCGCAGGGGCTCCGGCGTCGCCATCTCCGCGGGAACCGCTTCCCAGTGGAGGTCGATCGGACGGCCGTGCCGCGCGGCGATGTCGGCCAGCAACAGGAACAGGGGGTGGTCGGGTGGAACCTGCAGGAAGGGATGACGTTCGTTGAAGCTGAAGTGCAGGACGGCCATTTCGCCGAAGGCGCGTGCGCCCGCGCGCACCAGCGCCTCGGCCTTCTCCTCGAACTCCCGGCGGATCGCCGGGGTCACGCCGTCCACCGCAGTGGCCAGGATCATCGGACTGAGCTCGCCGCCGCCTGCCCCCAGCACCAACCGCCCGGCGTGTTTCCGGAGGGCGGGGAGCAGGCTCTCCGAGGAATAGCCGCCCGGCTGGCCGGCGCGCTGCGGCGGCGGCATGACGATCGCCTGCTCGATGCCCAGGCGGTCCATGGTCGCCACCAGGTTGTCCGCCGCGGCGTCGAAGCTCGGGCCCGTTCCGCGCGGACCCGGCGCCGGGAGCAGGTGCATATGGACGTCGATGCCTTTCGCGCGCCCGCGCGCATCGTCCTGCGAGCAGGCGGAGTGCGTCCAGGCGAGCACACCGACCAGCGAGGACACCGCCAGGATCGCGGCGATCTGCTGCCGGCCCATCCCGAAGACCCTCCGGAAGAAACCGCCCGGGGTGGTCCCCACCGCGACGGCGACGACGGCGG
>JACRIP010000055.1 GCA_016220045.1 Planctomycetota bacterium | reverse complement strand
CGGGCTTCGTGGAAGATTGGCGCACGCTGGAAGTCTCGCTGCCGGGCGGCGGTGCGGGGGAGAGCGATCCTCCGTCGCCTTCCGCTGCTGCGCCCGCTCCCCCCGGGTCCGGCGCCCCCGTGCTCGCGTCCGTCGGAGCCCCCGTCGCCCCGCCGCTCGTCGCCCCTGCGCCGTCCTCCGCGACTTCGGCCCGGGAGCAGCCCAGGTATTCACCGCAGATCGAGCGCATGCGGGCGCGCCGCCCCGCTTCGGTGCGCTCCCTGCTCGCCGTCCGCCACCTGGACACCTGGACGTGGAAGGGCCTGCTCCGGAGCGGGCCCGCCCTGCTCGGCTCGATGGCGCTGCACGGACTGCTGCTGCTCCTCTCGCTGCACATCGTCTTCTCCTGGATGCCGGCGCGGACGCCCTTCGCCCCGATCACTGTCCCGTTGCGCCCGCCGTCGCCCCCCACGCCCGGCCAGCTGCTGGGCGGCGGCGCGGGCCCGGCGGGCGAGGCCCGGGGCTTCGACCCGTTGCTCGAGAAGGGCAACAACCGGCTGATCGACGAGGATCCGGCGACCTTTCCCGACCTGCCGCCGCCCGAGCGGATGAAGCCCGGTGAACGCCCGAGCGCGGCGACCGACGCGGGCGCGCTGCCGATCCCGCCGCCGTACCGCCCCGAGAAGATCTCCCTCGCCGCACCCGATCCGGCCGCCGCCACCTCGCCCCCGGCCGGCGCGACCGCGATCGCCCCCGAGCCGGGCGCTACGGGAGATCCCGGAGGAGGCGGAAAACCGCTCGGCCTCAAGACCGGCGAGAGCGTGGGCGGCGTCCTGCGCGGCAACCTGCGCCGCAACCGTCCCGGCGACGACAGCCTGCTCGACGGCCTCTCCGCCGACGAGGTCGTCGTGACCACCGGCGTGTACGACGCCGCCCAGCGCGTGCTCGACAAGGTCCGCATTCCCTACACCCTGCGCAGCCCGCGCCAGCTCGACGCCTGGGACCTCGCCCGCACCAAGGTGGTCCTGGTCAACTGCCCGGGCTACCTCGGGCAACGCTCCCTCGATCGGCTCCGCGCCTGGGTGCGCGCCGGCGGCTATCTCTTCACCACCGACTGGTCCGCCCTCGTGGTCGAACGCGCCTTCTTCGGCCATATCCAGAGCCTCGGGAAAACCCACCAGGACTGGGTCGCCGTGTCCGCGGTCGAGGAGCACAAGGGCGATCCGCTGCTCGAGGACGTATTCACGCGCCTCGACGGCGCGCCCCACTGGTGGCTGGAGTCGGGGAGCTTCGCGATCAAGGTCCTCAAGCCGGAAGCGGTCACGGTCCTCATCGCCAGCCGGGAAATGGAGTTGAAGTACGGCTATGGGACCATCGCCACGGTCTTCGACATGGAGAAGGGCCGCGTCCTCCACGTCGCCTCGCACTTCGACCAGGCCTCCGGCGACGCCAAGGCGCACTTCAGCATGAGCCAGCTCATCGTCAACTACGTGCTGGCCGCGAAGAAAGCCGCCAACGCGCGCGCGGCCGAGAAGAAGTGATCGGAAGGCCCGCTACCCCCCCGAGAGCCGCCGGACGACCAGGTCGTCGAAGTGGAGCGGCAGCTCTGCGTAAGGTGAGCCCCCGATCCAGGGCCGGCCGGCGGGGGGCGGAGCGTCCGGCGCGTAGGTGATCGTCCACGCGGCGGGTTCGGGCTCGCCCTCGACCCACGCCTTCCCCTCCACGATCACGCCGGCCCCCCCGCCCCCGCTCCCGCCCGCGCCCGCGACGCGCCGGAGCTGCAGCCGGAAACAGGTCCACGCCCCGGAGCGCCAGATGAAGGCGCCGCGCGTCACCACCTCGCCGCCGCGCGTCAGCTCCAGCTCCTTGCGCGCGGGAGCGATCTCCAGGCGAAACCCCGAGACGCCGTTCAGCCCGACCCCGAAGCGCGGCTGCCGGCGCCCCCGCCCCTCGCCGCGGATGCGCGCGGTGACGCACAGATCGGCGGCCGCGGCCGGTCCGAAGAGCAGGCCGGACGCCTCGATCGGCTCGCCGGGCAGCGCCAGGACCTTGTTCCCCGCCACCTCCTCCACCCTGAACTCGCCGCCGAGCACCATGAGGTCATCGGGGACTTCACCTATTTGCGCGTCGGTGAAGCGCTGCTCGTACAACGGCGGCGGCTCCGTGGGCGGCTTGGGCTCCTCGGCGCATGCCAGTCCGAGCGCGGCCAGCAGCGATGCCGGCAGAAGCGTGCGGAGGAGGTCAGTTCGGCGCAGTCCAAACACGCGGCGTCTCCTTTCCATCGTCCGATCGCTCAATCACCCAGGTCGGGCGCGCGCCCGAAACCCAACCCGTAAGGGGGCAGGGGCCAGGGGCCAGGGATTAGGGATTAGGGATTAGTCGGAGAGCTGCGGCTGGGCTCGCGCGTCCATCAGACGCTAAACACCTAAACGCCCAAACCCCCAAACGTCGCCCGCCATGGCCTGTCCTTCGACGGGATCATGATCCGGCATCAAGAAGTTGTCCAGTAGGTTTCCCATCGGAAGCCCTCATTCCTCGCGCAGAGCCTCGATCGGCGCGGCGCGCAGGCCGAGAACGGCGGCGAGGAGGATGGCGGCGCCCGCGAGCAGGGCCGTACCCCCCAGTGCCCAGCCGGCGCCGGCGAGCGCGGCACTCGCCGCAGGCTGGGCCAGGGCGGGCGCGACCGCCACCGCCGCCGCCAGGGCGCCGCAGACCAGGCCGCCCGCGAGCAGCCCGCCGTGCTCGATCAACACCAGGTGCGCGACCGTGCGGCGCCGCAGCCCCACGGCGCAGAGCAGCGCCAGTTCGGCGCGGCGCTCCAGCAGGTTGCGCAGCAGCACCAGCCCGAGCCCGAGCGACCCGAGCGCGAGCCCGAGTCCCCCGAGGGTCAGGAAAACCGCCAAGTAGGTGGCCTCCACGGCGGCGAACCCCGCCAGCCGGTCGGCAGTGGCGACCAGATCCAGGCCATGATCGACGTAGCGGCGGCTCAGCTCGCGCGCCGTCTCCGCCCGGCGCTCAGGCGGGGATTCGACCAGGAGCACGCGGTCCCCGCTCGCGCCGGGAAAGAGCTCGAGAAAGCGGGCGCGCGAGATGACGAGGCCGCCCTGGAAGACCGAGTTCGCGAGCCGGCCGACGATGCGCAGACGCACCGGCCGGCCATCTTCCGCCTCGTACGGGAGCGTGTCGCCGACCGCGGCATGCAAGCCCCAGGTGACGGTCGCGTCGTCGCCGATCGCGGGGATGGCGTCGTCGTCAGTCCTGCGATCGAGCAGCGTCCACGCTCCGCCCGGCCGATCGGCGGCCGGCGCGAGCGGCAGGGTGCGCAGGAACCCGAAGGCCGCGCGCGCGGCGAGGGCGGCGGGATCGACGCCGTAGAGGCGCGGCCGGCGCGCCCGGCTCAGATTGAGGCAGCTCGCGTCGTCGCCGGCTCTCAGGAGCAGGCGAACCGGCGCGGGATCGGCCTCGGTCGCGGCCTCGGGAGCGGCGGCGGACCCGGGCAGCGGGATGGAGCATTCACCGTAGAACGCGAAACCGCCCGCCCCGCCGTCGCGGCGCTCCGCCGCGGCGGCCGGATCGTGGTGATTCGCGCCGACCGCCGTGACCAGGAAGGCGCCGGCGGCGAGCAGGCCGAGGGCGGCGAGCGAGCGGCCACGCCGGCGCGCGGCGGTGCGCCACGCCAGCGCGGCGAGGGAAAGCGCGCCGGCGGCACGCGGCCG
>JACRIP010000335.1 GCA_016220045.1 Planctomycetota bacterium | reverse complement strand
TACTCTGCGTCGCCGGTGTGGAGATCGAGGGGACAAGCGCGTCGGCAATACCGGACATGCACCCACGCTCCCGCCCTTCCGCCCCCTCCCTCCCCCGCTATTTCGCGCCCGCCGCGGGACCCGCGAGCGCCTTGGTCACCAGCTCGATCCCCTTCTTCGCTTCCTCCACCGAGCGCGTGAGCGACTCGCGCGCCTGGTCCGGGTTGTGGAAACCGTCGGAGTTCTCCGCGGTCCACCATTCCCACAGCACATGCGCCTTCTGGTGCTGCTCCTGCGCGGCCTTCACGGTCGCCTCGTCCACGCCCGCGGCCCGCGCCGCCACGATCTTGTCGATCAACGCGCTCAGCCAGAACTCCGCCTTGCGCATCTTGCCGCGGATGTGCGCGCGCACCGAGTCGATCGAATAGACCGCCTGCTCGGCGCTCCACTCCTTGTGGCAGGACAGGCACGCCTCCTGGATGTAGTTCCGCGGACTCGTCTGCCAATGCGAAGAGAAGATCTTCCCTTCCTTGTTCTTCACTTTCGGCATGTGGCAGCTCGCGCAGGTCAGCCCGGCCTTCTCGTGCTTCGAGTTCCAGAACACCTCGGCCTCCGGATGCTGCGCCTTGAAGAGCAGCCCACCGGTCAGCGCATGCTTGAAATCGCGGAAGCCGAGCGCGTTGTAATGGTCGTTGATCTGGAACACGTCCTTGAAGGGGAAGTGGTTCGTACGCTGATCGCCGTAGCCGACCTTCTCGCCGGTCTTCGGGTCGGCGCCCGCGTTGCAATTGTACTCGACGTGGCACTGGCCGCACTGCAGCTTGGCGTCGTTCTTTTCGAGCAGCGCGATCTTGCGGAAACCGTCGCGGAACTCGACGACCTCGATGCCGGTGCGCTTCGGGTCCTGGTGCCAGAGCGTGTCCGCCTCCTTGCGGGTCAAGGCCTGGATCAGCCCGTCGCGCACGATGCGCGGCTTGCCGGCGTGCGGATCGTGGCAATGGATGCACGCCGCCACGTTGTGGATGTCCTTGACGAACTCCGTGGGGTTCGAGGTCCGGTCCCAGGTCGCCGCCGGGTCCTTGTCCCCCATGTACTTCCACTTCAGGATCACGTCGTCGGTCTTGCATTGCATGCAGGTCGGATTGGCGGCCGGCCCGCTCTCCGGCAGGAAGGCCTTGTGCTCCTTGCTCTCCGGATGGCGGTCCTCCAGCACCGCCCAGGCCTTGAGCGGCGGCGGCAGCGTCACGTAGGCCCAACCGTTCTTCGGCTGAAAACGCCCGCCGTAGGCGCGATCCACCACCAGGTGGTCGACTACCATGAAGGCGTGGCTGCGCGGCGAGTTGTGCTCCTTGGTGAAGCCGTGCCCCATCATCAGCTTGTCCCAGTACGGATTCGGCGAGCGCTCGGTGAGCTGCGACTTCTCCAGGCGCGCCGGCTTCTTGTAGTTGACCTTGAAGAAGGTCTCGAACTGGTCGCGGTGGCAGGAACCGCACTTCTCGGGGTCCAGGTTGACCCGGGGTTTCACCTTATCCGCGTCCGCGAGGTGCTCCGCCAGGCCCTCGTGGCAGTCCGCGCAGTTCAAGGTGTCCTTGTGCGCCCCGGAGGACCAGAGCTTGTCGATCTGTTCATGGCACTCGAAGCAGTCTTTCGGGTCGACGCGCGGCGGCGCGGGGGCGGCGGCCGGCCCCGCGGCGCCCGGCGCGCCCCGCTCCCCCGGCTGCGGCTCCGAGCAACCCGCCACCCCCCAGGCGACCAGCACGGCGCCGCCCAGCGCCGCCGTCCAGACTCCCCTCCGGCGTTTCGTCAACATCAGTGTTTCTCCTGATAACGAAGCCTGCTTGGGCGTGCTGTGGACAATCCACAGGTCTTTCTACGCCCGCCCGGCAGGGCGTCAAGCTTACGCGGGGGTGGGTTGCAGGGTCCGGCTCCACACGCTCCACTGCCGCCGACTCGGTGACCTCGGCGCCTCCGTGGTTTCGTCCCGGTCCCACAGCCGCGGACCTGCGCCCGCCCACGCGCAATCGCTTCAAACCGCGCGCAAACTGCGTTACAATCCTCCGCATGCTCCCGTTCCCGGGGCGGCGCCCCCGCCGCTCCGTCGCGTCTATCCTCTGCGGCTTTCGCCTGAGACCTGCATGACCGAGCCTGCCATCGCCCCTCCGCCCGCGCTGCGCCTCCGCGGCGTGACCAAGCGCTTCCCGGGCGGCGTGACGGCCAACGACGCGGTGGATCTCGAGGTGGCCGCCGGCGAAATCCACGCGCTCCTGGGCGAGAACGGCGCGGGCAAGACCACCCTCATGAGCATCCTTTATGGGCTGGTGACGCCCGACGCGGGTACGCTCGAGGTCGAGGGGAAGCCCGTGCGCATCGGTTCGCCGCGCGCGGCGCGCCGCCTCGGCATCGGGCTGGTACCGCAGCACTTCCTGCTGGTGCCGCGCCACACGGTCGCCGAGAACGTCGCGCTCGGCCTGCCCGAGACGCCCTTCTTCTTTCCGCTGCCGCCGGTCGCGGCCCGGCTCGCCGAGCTCGGGGCGCGCTACGGACTGCCCGTCGACCCGGCGGCGCAGGTCGCCGGGCTGAGCGCGGGCGAGCGGCAACGCGTCGAGATCCTCAAGGCCCTGGCGCGCGGCGCCCGCCTGCTCATCCTCGACGAGCCGACCAGCGTGCTCACGCCGCAGGAGGCGCGCGCCCTGTTCGAGGTCTTGCGCCGCATGGCGCGCGCGGGCCACGCGGTGATCTTCATCACCCACAAGCTCGAGGAGGTCCTCGCCGTCGCCGATCGCATCACGGTCCTGCGCCGCGGGCGCGTGGTCGGCGCCCTCGCCGCCGCCGGCGCCGATCGCGACGCCCTGGTGCGGATGATGGTCGGCCACGACGTCGCCCCGGCGCAGGCCGCCGCGGTCGGCCCGTCGGCGCGGCCGGCCGCCCTCCCGCTCCTGGAGATCGACGGGTTGACCGTAGCCGGCGACGCGGGCGCGCCCGCGCTGTGCGACCTGACGGTCACCGTG
>JACRIP010000356.1 GCA_016220045.1 Planctomycetota bacterium | reverse complement strand
CCTGCGCCTACGCCTTCGCCGACGGCCGCTTCCTCTACTCCAGCACCCACCACAACGGCGACGAGCCGCCGCCGCCCCCCGACCGCTCCAAGAGCTACAACTGGCCCCTCTACCGCACCTACGACGTCTTCCTCTGCGATCCCGCTCAGGGCACGCTCACGCAGCTCACCGCCAACGACGGCTACGACGCCGAAACCACCATCTCCGAGGACGGCAAGCGCCTCGTCTTCACCTCCCATCGCGACGGCGGCATCGGCCTCTTCACGATGAATCCCGACGGCTCCGACGTGAAAAAGGTCGCCCACCGCCCGGGCTACGCCGGCGGCGCCTTCTTCTCGCCCGACGGCGCCTGGCTCGTCTACCGCGCCTTCTACCCGACCTCCCCCGAGGACATGAAGGAGTTCGAGCGCCTGCTCACCGAGCGCACGCTGCATCCCGTCAACCTCGAGATCTACGTCGCCCGCCCCGACGGCTCCGAAGAGCGCGCCGTCACCAAGAACGGCAAAGTCAACTTCGCGCCCATCTTCACGCGCGACGGCAAGCGCATCCTCTTCACCTCCGACGTGGAAGCCCCCAAGCACGGAACCTACTCCATGTACCTGATCGGCGCCGACGGCACCGGCCAGGAGCGCATCTCCTTCCACGGCGGCTTCGACGGCTTCCCGCATTTCGCGCCCGACGGCCGCCACGTGGTCTGGATCTCCGACCGCAACGCCACCCGTCCCCACGAGCTCAACATCTTCCTCGCCGACTGGTCGGACGCCGAGTAACTCTCCTCCAGGAGATGCCCGATGCTTGAGGACTGGACCCTGCGTTGCCGCAGCCGCGTCGCCGGCGGGCACGCCGCCGCGGTCGCTGCCGCCGCCGCACGCCTGCCTTTCGCGCCGAACGACACCCAGGCGCGCTTCCTCCCCGATACCGCCTTCCGCACCGAGCACGTCCGCCTCGAGCTCGAGCTCGACCTCGACCGGCAGAAGGTGAACGGCGTCTGCAAGACCACCCTGACCGTCCTCGCGCCCGACGCGCGCACCCTCGCCTTCGACGCCGTCGGCATGAAGGTCCGCGGCGTCCGCCTCGCCGGGGACCCGCCGCGCCCGCTCCGCTTCCGGCATGACGGCAAGGTGCTTACCGTATCCCTGCCCCGGGCCGGCGCCGCCGGCGCGCGCCTCACGCTCGACATCGACTACGCGCTCGATCATCCGCGCGGCGGACTGGCCTTCGTTCCCGCCCACGCCAGCCGCCCCAACCGTCCGACCGAAGTCTGGACCCAGGGCCAGACCGACGATGCGCGCTGCTGGTTCCCCTGCCGCGACCTCCCGGGCGAGAAGGCGACCACCGAGCTCGTGGCGACCGTGCCGGCCGGCTTCCGCGCGATCTCGAACGGCATCCTGGTGGACGAGCGCCCGGCCGCGGGCGGCGCCGCCCGCACCTTCCATTGGCGCATGGACCGCCCCCATTCCCTCTACCTCGTGACCCTCACCGTCGGCCGCTTCGACGAAGTCCGCGAGGAGTGGGACGGCATCCCCATTCTCTACTACTGCGAAAAGGGGCGCGCGGACGAAGTCAAGCGCGGCTTCCGGAAAACCCCTGAGGCCGTGCGCTTCCTCTCCGAATACACGGGAGTGCGCTACCCCTACGCCAAGTACGCCCAGATCGCCGCCGCGGACTTCCTGGGCGGGATGGAGAACACCTCGGCCACGACCCAGACCGACGCCGTGCTGCTCGACGCGCGCGCCGCGCTCGACACCGACTTCGACAGCCTGGTTTCGCACGAGCTCGCCCATCAGTGGTTCGGCGACCTCGTCACCTGCCGCGAGTGGTCGCACGCGTGGCTCAACGAGTCCTTCGCGACCTACTGCGAGATCCTCTTCGCCGAGCACGACCGCGGCGAGGACGAAGCGCGCTACGACCTCTACCGCGACGCGGCGAGCTACCTGGAGGAGGCGAGCGGCAAGTACTCGCGGCCGACGGTGACGCGCCAGTGGCGCGAGTCCTTCAACCTGTTCGACGCCCACCTCTACGAGCGCGGCGCCTGCGTGCTGCATTTCCTGCGGCGCCAGCTCGGCGAGCCCGCGTGGCGCGCGGCGCTCAAGGCGTGGCTGGAGCGGCACGCCTACACGGCGGTGGAGACGCGCGACCTCGTCGAGGCCTTCCGCGCCGCCACCGGCCGTTCGATCGACCGCTGGATCGAGGAGTGGATCCTGCGCGCCGGTCATCCGGAGCTCAAGGCGACCTACGCGTGGGACGCGAAGGCGAAGACCGCGACCGTGCGCATCTCCCAGAAGGGCGCGGCGAGCGATCCCAAGGCCGCCTACGCGTTTCCCCTGACCCTGCGCTTCGTCGGCCGGGCGGGGACGACGGAGTACCGGATCGAGCTCAAGGACGCGGAGCATGCGCTGACGTGCAAGCTGCCGGCCGAACCGGATCTGGCGCTCCTGGACCCGGACTACGGCGTGCCGCTGGCGAAGATCGAGTGGCAGAAGCCGCGGCGGCTGTGGGAGAACCAGCTCCTGCGCGATCCGGACGTGGTGGGCCGGATCGCCGCGGCGGAAGCGGTCGCGGGGTGGGGCACGGATGCGGCGGCGGCGCTCCTGGAGCGGGCGTTGCGTCGCGAGAAGTTCTGGGGCGTACAGACGGAGATCGTGCGGGCGCTGGCGGGGATGCACACGCCGGCGGCGCACGCGGCCCTGGCGCGCATGCTGGACGTGCCGCACCCGAAGGTCCGGCGGGCGGTGGTGGAGGGGCTCGGGGAGTTCCGGGATGCGGCGCTGATTCCGGTATTCGCCGGAATCATGCGCAAGGACCCGAGCTACCTGGTCTGCGCGGAAGCGGTGCGCGCGCTCGGCAAGACGCGGCGCGAGACCGTGCGGCCGTTCCTGGAGCGCGCGCTGGCGACCCCGTCCTGGTGCGAGGTGGTGCGCGCGGCCGGGGTGACGGCGCTGGTCGAGCTGGCGGGGAACTGGCAGGCGGCGCGGCGCTACCTGGCGCCGGCGTTGGCGGATCGGGTGCGGGCGGCGGCGGTGCGCGCGCTCGGCGCGCATGCGAAGGGCGAGCCGGAGGCGATCGCCGAACTGCTGCGGCTGGCGGCGGACGAGCGTCAGATCGTGCGCATCACGGCGGTGCGCGTGCTCGGGCAGGTCGGCGATCCGGCGGCGCACGCGGGGCTGGTGGCGCTGCAGGAGAAGGCCGGCAACTCGATGGAGCGCGGCATTCTCGACTGGACCGCGCGCTCCCTGCGCGGCGGGCAGGCCGGTGAGCTGCCGAAGGCGAAGCCCGCGCGGCCGGCGCGGCGGGGGACCCGGTGAGCGGGGTGCGGCGGTGGCGATGAAATCATTCCGCAAAGAGCTCTGGTTCAACACGCGCGAGCGGATGGAGTTCGTGAACATCACGCCGCAGGTGGAGGCGGCGCTGGCGGAGAGCGGCGTGCGGGAAGGCCTGTGCCTGGTGAATGCGATGCACATCACGGCGTCGGTCTACATCAACGACGACGAGCGCGGGCTGCTCAGCGACTACGGGGAATTCCTGGAGGGGCTGGCGCCGCACGCGCCGACGACGCGCTACCGGCATAACCTGACGGGCGAGGACAACGGCGACGCGCACATCAAGCGCCAGATCATGGGCCGGGAGGTGGTGGTGGCGATCACCGGCGGCAAGCTCGACTTCGGCCCGTGGGAGCAGATCTTCTACGGCGAGTTCGACGGTCGCCGCAAGAAGCGCGTGCTGGTCAAGATCATCGGGGAGTAGCGGCCCCCGGCGCCCCTTCTCGGCTCCCCCCCTCCGTCGCCGCACCCTCCCCTTCCCGCACCCACGTCTCGAGCTCGACCGGCTCTTTCCCCGCCGCCTGGATGAACCACTTCGAGCCATACATGTTTTGCCCGATTCCGCGCAGCAACTCTTCGCGGGAGGTGGCGCGAAAGGCCAGCCACAGGGCTTCCTTGCGCGCGCCGCGCACCCACTCGGCGGCGGGCAGCAGGTCCTTCAGGCCGCTGCCGAAGACCTTCTTGGCCAGCCCGATCTGCGCGCCCGAGGCTTCGATCCGGTCGAGCACGTCGTCGGCGTAGCGGACCAGCGAAGGATCGCGCACCGCCCCGCCCGCGCCGTCCGCCAGCCCGGCCAGATCGCGTAGCGCGCGCACGTCCTCGGAGAGGTTGGCGAGCACCTGCGTGGTCTTCTGCGTGTGTTCGAGGATGCGCGGCAGGTTCTGGTTCACCGTCTCCGTCGTACGCTTGAGGTCGCGGCGCAGGTCGAACACGACCCAGCCCAGGACGGCGCAGGCGAGCAGCGCGATCGCGAGTGCCGACCAGCGGAACATACGGGGTCTCCGTGCGCGCGTGAGGGCGAGGAGGGAGAGCGGGTCGCAGGCGGCAGCCCCGGGCGGACCCCGGTGTCCGCCCCGGCGAGCGCCGCGACCGGACGTAGGGGCGGACCCCTGTGTCCGCCCCGGGGTTGCCTGCCGGAGCGGGGTGCGACACCCTAGTGTCCTGTCAACATCGATTCTTCCGGTCGGCGTAGGGGCGCCTCGTGAGGCGCCCCGAGGGGCCACGGATTGAACGACCCCAAGCAACGACGTTGACGGGACCCTAGTCCGGGATCTCGGTGGGCGCGCTGTCGTCGTAGCCGCGTCCGCGCCGCGGCGGCGCCGGCCGAGCTTTCGGGTCTTCACCAGAGGGCGGATCAGGCGCCTTCGGAGCCGGTTTCGGCGCGGGCTTCGCCGCCGGTCGCGCCTT
>JACRIP010000338.1 GCA_016220045.1 Planctomycetota bacterium | reverse complement strand
TTTTTGCCGAGCACCACGAGTCGCACGCCGCTAGCGCGTTCTTCCCATCGCCATTTGACGAGGCCGCAATCCTCACCCTCGATGGCGTTGGCGAGTGGGCCACAGGGAGCTTCGGCATCGGTCGTGGCAACCGCATCACGCTTACACATGAGATGCGTTTCCCGCACTCCCTCGGCCTCCTCTATTCCGCATTCACGCATTTCTGTGGGTTCCGAGTCGATTCGGGAGAGTATAAACTGATGGGCCTTGCGCCGTATGGCCGCCCGCTATACGCCGACCTCATCCGCGAGAAGTTGCTGGATCTCAAGGAAGACGGGTCTTTCAGGCTCGATCTCTCGTATTTCGAATACTGCCGCGGAATGACCATGACCTCGAAGAGATTTCACCGACTCTTCGGAGGCCCCCCGCGCGAACCGGAGACGCTGCTTACGGAGCGCGAGATGAACATCGCGGCCTCGATTCAGTTGGTGACCGAGGAGATTGTACTGCGGATTGCGAGATTCATCCATGAGCACACGGGACTCCTTAACCTCTGCCTTGCAGGCGGCGTGGCATTGAACTGCGTGGCGAACGGACGCATCCTGCGGGAGGGGCCGTTCCAGCGAATTTGGATACAACCCGCGGCCGGGGACGCAGGCGGCGCGCTCGGAGTCGCCCTCTTCGTTTGGCACCAACTTCTCGATGAACCTCGCACGGCCGACCCATTGGACAGCCAACACGGATCCCTTCTCGGCCCGTGCCTCGATGAAGACGAAATACGGCGCTTCCTAGAGGCGAAGAGCGCGCGATTCCGACACTTCGAGCGGGACGAGGAACTATGCGCCCATGTCGCGGACCTGCTCGCGTCCGGGAAGGTGGTCGGCTGGGTTCAGGGCCGCATGGAGTTCGGTCCTCGCGCGCTGGGCAACCGCAGCATCCTCGGAGACGCACGAAGCACGGACATGCAGTCTGTGATGAACCTCAAGATCAAGTTCCGCGAGACGTTTCGGCCCTTCGCGGCGTCAGTACTGGAGGAGCGAGCTGGGGACTACTTCGAGATGCACGGCGCAACCGCGAGCCCCTACATGCTGCTGGTTGTGCCGCTCGTCGATGCGCGGCGCCGCGCTCTCTCGGAAGCGGAGCGCGGCCTGGAGGGCATCGAGAAGCTCCGGGCGATTCGGTCCGATGTGCCGGCAGTCACGCACGTGGACTATTCGGCGCGCATTCAAACTGTGGACGCTCGACGGCACGGCCGATACTACCAACTCCTGAAGGCCTTCGATGCGAAGACCGGATGTGGGCTGGTCGTGAACACGAGTTTCAACGTACGGGGAGAGCCCATCGTGTGCGACCACCAGGACGCCTTCCGATGTTTCGTCTCCACAAACATGGATGCTTTGGTGCTTGAGCGCTTTGTGCTCACGAAAGACGAGCAGTGCCTCGTGGACTCGGCGGACTCCACCGCGTACTTGGCCCAGTTCATGCCCGACTGATCCTGATCTATCAAGATCACTCGACAAGCAATCTACGGCGCTTCTCCGGGCTGTCGTGCCGATCCTCTGTGCCATCGTGTAGCCACCGCATGGAAAGCATGGCGGCGCGGACGATGTGGGGCGCGGCGAGTGCAGCTCTTGTGGCCCCCGGATTGGCGTACCCGTCCGCGCAAGAGCAATCTCCTTCGTCCAGGGGGGTGCCATGGGGATCATCCGAGGGGCCGGGGCAGTGACACTTCTCGCCTTGCTCTACTTCGGCGTGCTCACACCGATCGCGTGGGTGATTCGGGTTTTTCGTCGGGATCCGCTAGCGCGCAGATTCGAGCGGTCCAGGAAGAGCTATTTCACGCCGCGGCAGGCCCCTGACTCTAGAAAGCCAAGTCGGGCCTGACTCGCTGGCGTTGGTGTGCTCCTCGACGCATGATGGATGAAGTGTCGCGCTCATCGAATTGTAGATCATGCGCATTTGCGAACTGAAAACAGACCACTCACGCCCGCCCCCCTACCTCGCCGTGATCCGCATCGGCCCGCGCGTCACCGTCTGTCCGCCGGTGCACCGGGCCCGCAGCGTCAGGGTATAGGTGCCCCGCGCCGCCGGCCAGATGTAGAAGTTCGCGACCGCGTACTCCGGGCTGGTCGTCGAGTATACTGACGGCCACGGCGGATACCACCAAATCCGCGCAGTCGACGTCACCTGGTACGTCACGCCGTGCCCCTGGGAGCAGGTCGCGGCCGGCAGGTTCACCCAGGCCCACTGATAGGTCGCGACCGAGGCGTCGAAGCTCAGGCTCGCCATCGACAGCGTGTGCGCCGCACGCGCCGCGACGGTGAACCCGACCCGCTCCGTCCACCCGCTCATCACCGTCGGGTCCACCGCGCAGCGCGCCCGCGCGCGCGCCGAAGAGGAACCTTCGCGCGTGAACGCCGACTGCGCGTAGGGCGTGGTCTTCCAGTTGGAGCCCGACCCGTCAGCGTACTCAAACGCGTACTCCGTGCCGTGGCCGGCGACGCTGCACGCGACCGTCGCGCACCGGAACGTGCCGGTGTCGCCCACCAGCAGCCCGGCCGGCACCTGCACCGGCGCCGGCGTCGCGACCCGGTGGTCGACGACCGTCACCCAGAACGGAATGCTCCACTCCGACGAAAGGCCGCCGGAACACACGGCCCGCGCCCACACGCCCTGCTGACCCGCCTGCGTCCAGCTCGCCGCGATCCCGGCACCGCTGCCCTGCACCTCACGACCTTCGTACCAGAAGTACCAATTCAGCGCATGCCCGAGCGAGCATGCGGCGTTCGCCTGATAGCTCGACGCGACTCCGACGCGCCCGGTCGCAGGGCCGCTCACCGTCGGGCGCGACACGACATGCTGCGACGCGCTCGCCTTCACGTACCCGAGCGCAGACCACTCGGACGCCGCCGCCTCACCCACCGCGCAGCGGGCGCGCGCGGTCACCGGATAGGTGCCCGCCTGCGCGTAGGTGTGCGACGAAGAGGCCGACATCCCCTCCCACGTCGTGCCATCCCCCCAGCGCACATCGTACACCGGCAGGTGCCGCCGGCTGCACAGCGCCGGGGAAGCGATCGTCAGGCGCACGACCAACGGCGTCACGCCTTCCGCGGGAACGAGCGCGCCCGTCGGAGCGGACACGGTGTGCGGCAGCGCGGCGTCGATCGCCGCGTCAGCCCGCACGGCGCCGTCGCCCACCTCGTCGGTCCGCGCCAGTCCGGCCGCCGCCCGCGTCGCCGTCGAGCACAGGTGGCGCCGCACGTCCTCCGGACGCAGCCGATCGTTTCCCGCGAGCATCAGCGCCGCGACCGCCGCCACGTAGGGGGTCGCGATCGACGTGCCGCTGACCGAGGCATAGCCGTCGCCATGCGCGCCCGGCGGCGCCGAGCCCCGGGCCGTCGTCGTCCAAATCTCGGAGCCGGGCGCCACCAGCGCGACCTGCGGACCATAGTTCGATCCCCACCAGTTCGCGATGCGCGCCCGCTTGTCCAGGGTCGGCTCGCATGCGCCTACGGCAATAACCTCAGAATACGCCGCCGGGTAGTGCACGGCCGCCACATCGTCGTTCCCGGTCGCGGCGACCAACACCGCCCCCGCATCGCGCGCCGCCCTCAGCGCCGCTCGCATGGGATCGGAACTGCCGCCCGGCCAGGGACCGGCAGCACCCCAGGACATGCTCAGGACGCAGGCCGGCACTCCGCCGGAACCCTGGGTCGGCGCCAGGCCGAGCTGCACGCCGCGGGCGATCCCGGCGATCAGAATGTCCGTGCTCGTGAACCCGCGTCGCGTGAGCACCTTGATCGGAACCACCTTCACCGGGGCCCCGTTTCCCGCCACGCCGGCGAGGCCCACGCCGTTGTTCGCTTGAGCCACCGCAACGCCCGAGACCATCGTGCCGTGCGGAGCATCGTACTCGACCTCCAGCGACCAGGTGGTCACCGAACTGGCCTGCTTGTCAATCGGCGATTCCACGAGGTTCAAGCGCCACGCCCCGATGGCGGGCGCGCCGTGGAACGCGCCGGTCCAGTCCGAAGTATAGACCGTCTTGTCCCCGAACAGCTCGCCGGTGAGCCGGCTGGTCGGCGACAGCGAGAACGTGATGGACTGGCCCGTAACCACATGCTCCAGCGAAACCGAGGGCAGGGATCCTTCGACGGTGAGACTCAGCCGCGCGCGCCGGACGATCGTGGAGTTGCCAAACCCCGCGCCGGCAAGATAGGTGAGAGTCGCGGTCTCGCCATCCTTCAGGTCTTTACCAGGGCGGATGGAGTAGCCGGCAGCCACGCCGGACACATCCGCGTCCCCCTCGGCGGCGTCGAAGCCCGCGGCAAAACCGCCCCGCAGGTCCGGATGGTCCACGTCAAAGGCGCTGTCGATGACCGCGATCCTCACTTCACGCTTCCACGAGTATCCCGCCGACCAGGCGTTCAGCACCCGTGTGAAGTTCAAGTGGTCGTACTGCTTCGGGTAGATCGGATCGTTGACGACCGCGGACGTCTTGAGGTCGAAGAGCAAGCTCGGCGTGGCCGACACAATGCGATCCGCGTAGCTTTCGGTCAGATGGGAGGAGAGCGTGACCAGGTCCGCCGCCGTTTTGCGATCGGACCGCAGCACGTAGAATCGGCCCAGGCCGACCTCGTACTCGACGCGCAGGCCATGCTCGCGGAGAAAGCCGACATCGCCGAGCAGGTCGTATCCCGGGGCGGCGGCGATGAGCAGGAACGGGCGGGGCAAAAGGGTGGAGCCATCGTCCGCCGCGTAGATCGGACCTGCGCTCTCGACATCCACCAAGGTCGCGATTTTCCGGGCGACGCCCTCGAGCACGCGCGGATCCGCGGGGCTGTCCAGGAGGTAGGCCGTGTCATCGCCAACGGTAGAAGCTGTCGCGGCAAGTCCTCGGTCGCGCAGCGTGTGCGCGAGACGGTGCGGAGCATCCGGGGCGGCGTCACGCGCCCAGCGAACGTAGAGCCCGCCGCCGGAGGGGTGGGCGCCGAACGGGAGCGCGCCCGCCGCGACCCGCGCCGCGCCGTTCGCCCCGTCGTCGGCCTTGTCCGGTGCGGCGGGGAGACCGCAGACGGGGGGAGGAAGCGGGCCGGCGTCGCGATCCAGGTCGTAGGGGAGGGCCCTTTCGTAGGCCACCAGCGGGGAGTCGGCGGTCCCCGGATCGGGCGCAGCCTCAGGAGGCAGATCGATGGCCGGCGTGCCCGAGATCGGGAGGAGGGGGTCGGCGGGCCTGCTGGGAGGACGCACGGGTTGCGGGTCCTGCGGAGCGGGCAGAGCACCCGGCTGGGGGAGTGCATTGGGATGGGCAATGACGAGCTCTCGCCGGTGCGCAGGCTTGCCCGCCTCCCGGGCCGGCGTGTCGCTCAGGTCGCGCTCGACACGGCCCGGGACGAGGTGGGAGACGATCGCCAAAAGGGCGGCAAGCCCCGCCATGCATGCCAGCCACCAACCTCGCCTCACGCCGGAAAACCGCCATGCCTTGGTCTTCATGTCCCGACTCCCCTGAGAAGAGCGCTCTCACGGAATCCCACCCGGCGGCCAACGGCAGCCGACAGGTTCTGGGTCCCGTTGTGGATACCCGGTTGCAGCCGCGGACGGAGTGTGGTGGCGTCGCCACATCCCTCGATGAATTTGCGGGATACAACTTCCATGTCGAAGCCTGCGCCGCAACCCGGTTGCAGGCCGCGACGCCTGCCGCCGCCCAGCTCAGGAGGATTCCTCGCGGCCGGAGTGGCCCACCAGCCATTGCGCGGAGTCAGTTTTTCATTGCGCTCAGGTCGCCTCTCGGCAAGAATCCAGCACGCGCGCTCCGAAGGAGAGGGCTCGGCCAGGGGACGCGGGGCTCCGTTCCAGTGCTTCAACGGGAACCCCAGGCACGCGATTGGCGAGGGAGGCATGCTCATGGGGACCCCCACGCTCACTCCTCACGGCCAGATCGTCACGCTCTTCGTCGACGATCATCCCGACGAAACCCAGGAATTGCGCAGGCACCTCGCCGCCAACGGGTTCGACTGCCGGATCGAGAGATCGATCGCGGCGGGCATCGAGCGCATCCTGGACTCGCCCGATCTCGCGCTCGTCCTGCTCGACCTCAATTGGCAGGAGCGCGGCGCGCAGGATCGCAGCGGCAGGGACCTGCTCAACTGGCTCCACCTCAACCGTCCGGAGCTGCCCGTCGTCATCCTGACCAAGATCGGGGAAATCCAGGAGGCGATGGAGTGCATGACGGAGGGGGCGGCGGGCTATCTCTGCAAGGACGACGGCGTCGTCCGCCAGGCGGAGGGTGGCGACCCCTCCCTGGTTCTCCGCTACCTGGGCGCGCTGGTGAACGCGCGCCGCGAGGACTGGCGGGCCATTCCGCCCGAAGGCTTTCGCGAACTGGCGTGGACCGCTCGGCTCTGGTTCTGGGGTCCGGAAGCGAGCGCCGATCCCCGGCCGAATTGCGGGGAGTACCGCGCCGAGGGGGAGTACATCCTTCAGCAACTCAACGCCCAGCTCGCCGCGCCCATCCGTACCCTCCTGGAAATGGAGCGCTACAAGCGGGCGCACCGGACGCGCATGCAAGGTCGGAAGGCGCAGCAGGGAGCGGAGGGCGCACCGCGGGCACGGGTCGGCGAACCGTTCGTTCCGGCGAACCCGTTCCAGGACGCATGCGCCGCCTTGGACGCGCTCGCACCGGAACCCTTGGCGCGGATCGAGCCGTTCGATGGTCAACCGGCGCGGGCCGATGTCCCCGAAGCGGGACTTCACAGTATTGAGAGAATCGTGCCGCAACCCGGTGGGTCGCACCGAGTCCCGCCGGTTCTGCCGCGGCGACGTGATCCCGAGGTGGAGGGGGCCCGTGGACAGCAGTGACCTTTCCGTGCGAACGGCACACGAACTCCACGAGTTGCTCGTCCGGCGGGAGGTGCGACCCTCCGAGATCGTAAGCGCCGTCTGCCGGCGCATCCGTGCCGACGTGCCGGCCGGGCCGCTGGACTACCCCGAACCGAACGGCCGGTCCGCACCCGTGAGCAAGCCGTGGCTGCCGGTCCTCGCGCGTACGCCCGAGGAGCGACGCGGCGCCGATGATTTGGAGCTCAGCGATCTGCGGCTGGCGCTTTCGGGCGGCGCCGGGCACCTCGAATCGACCGTGCTCGCGCGGCTCCTGTCACCGCGCGCCGGGTTGCCGGAACTGGAAGGCTACCTCCTCGCAACGCCCTCCGCCCACGGTCTGTCGGTGATGCTCTCCTGCATGGAGGGGCAGGATCAACGGATACCCGACGAACTGCCCTCCTTCCTGATCCAGCAGTACCGGGCTCTCAGAAGCGCCAAGGAAGTCCGAGAGAACCTTGCCGCGTTCCGCGCTGCGAACCGCCGTAAGCCCGTCCGGGCCTATATCGAGACGTTGCTGGAACAGGCCCAGGAACAGGCCGAGGAACAAGATCGGGCGCTGGACCGCGGCGCCGCGCCGGGCCGGTTCTGGGGTATTCCCCTGGCCGTGAAGGATGTTCTCTGCACGGCGCAGGGGCGCACCACGTGTGCTTCAAAGGTGCTGACAAACTTCCTCTCGCCCTACGATGCCACCTGCGTGGCGCGACTGCGGGCCGAGGGTGCCATCGTGATCGGCAAGTCGAACCTGGATGAGTTCACCTTCGGGTCTTCGACCGAGAGCTCGGCCTGGCAACCTTCGACGCGCAACCCATGGGACACGGAGCGCGTACCGGGCGGGTCGAGCGGCGGGTCCGCGGCGGCAGTGGCGGACGGACAGGCAATCCTCGCACTCGGGTCGGATACCGGGGGATCGATCCGGCAGCCCGCGTCCTTCTGCGGCGTGGTGGGCTTCAAGCCGAGCTACGGGATGATCTCGCGCTGGGGTCTCATCGCCTTCGCATCCTCCCTCGATTGCGTCGGCCCCCTGACCCGCGACGTCCTCGACGCCGCGCACCTGTTCGAGTGCATGGCCGGCCCCGATGGCCGCGACGCCACCCTCTCCGGGGCGAAGCTGGGCGGAGGAGCCGCGGCGCTCTCCCGGCGAAGCGGTCGCCTCGATGGCCTGCGCCTGGGGTTGCCGATCGAGTTCTACTTCGAGGACCCCGACTACGGCGACCTCCCGACCATGCTCCAGGACGTGCTGACGCCGCGAGCATGCGACGCCGAGCGGTATCGCTTCCGCAAATACCCGGGCGTGGCGGGCTGCCTTCAGCGTGCGGTGGGTGTTTTGCAGGAGCTGGGCGCCACCATCGAGGTGGTCTCGCTCTACCACACGCGGTTCGCCATCCCCTGCTATCTGGTGGTTTCCCGCGCGGAGGCCGCCTCGAATCTAGCGCGCTTCGGCGGGACCGTCTTCGACCGTGAGCCCGCGGCCGCGAAGGTGGGGTTCGAGGAAGCCCGCGCGCTCGCCCGCATGCAGGGGTTGGGCGCCCAGCCCAAGCAGCGCATCCTCCAGGGTTACAATGTGTTGCGCGGCGCGAACTATGAACAGATTTTTCTCGCGGCGCAGCGCGCACGGGCGCAGATCCGCGAGGATTACACGCGCGTGTTCACAACCCACAAGCTGGACGCCCTCATCACGCCGACGACGCCGACGCCCGCGTTTCGCTTCGGGGGCTTCTCAGACACGGTGACCATGCAGCGCTCCGACGAATTGACGGTCGGCGCAAACCTGGCCGGGCTGCCGGCGATCAGCGTCCCGGCCGGCCTGGATTCGACGCAGGCCCTGCCCCTACCAGTGGGCCTGCAGTTCATCGGGCCGATGTACCGCGACTGGGATCTGCTCGGCCTGGCACATGACTTCGAGCGCGCGTCGGGGTGGAATGGGAATCGTCCACCGAGCAGGAGGTAGACGGATGTCGGCGCCGTACGAGCTGATCATCGGCCTGGAAGTACATGTGCAATTGGCGACGCGCACCAAGCTGTTCTGCGCCTGCCTGGCGACGCACGCGGACGGACCGGCGGACGCGAATCGACAGGCCTGCCCCATCTGCCTGGGATACCCTGGGGCCCTGCCGCGGGTGAATCAAGGAGCCGTGGACCTGGCCCTGGCCGCGGTCGAGGCCTTGGGCTGCGACTGCGCAACCGAGTTGAGGTTCGACAGAAAACACTATTTCTACGCGGACCTGCCGAAGAACTTCCAGATCACGCAGTTCCATGTCCCGCTGGGGCGGGGATCGGCGCTGAAACTCCAGCCCGCGGCACGGGGCGAGCCAACGGAGGGCGCGGGCGGGGCGGGGTTCGCCCCGGCCGGGTGCGGCGCGCGCATCCGGCGCATCCACATGGAGGAAGACGCGGCGCGGCTTAAGCACGCGGCCGGCGCGTCCGAGCTGGATTTCAATCGCTGCGGTATTCCCCTGATCGAAATCGTCACCGAGCCGGACCTCCGGTCCGCGCGGGCAGCCGAGAGCTTCCTGCGCTGGGTGCAGGGCGTGCTGCGCTTTCTCGGCGTCTCGCGTGCGCGCTTCGAGCTCGGAGAGATGCGCTGCGACGTCAACTTCTCGCTGCGTCCCACGGCGGGGCCGGGCGGAACCGCGAGGCGGCCGGGACTCTACCCCAAGATGGAGATCAAGAATCTGAATGCGGCGTCGAACGTCGTGAAGTCGCTGACGGAGGCCGCGGAGTTCTATCGAGGCGAACTGGACGGGGGGAGAACGCCGGAGTCGCGCACCTGGCGATGGAACGAGGAGAGGGAGAAGCTTGAGGATCTGCGCGAAAAGGCGGGGACCGAGGAGTATTCGCACATGCCGGAGCCGGACTTGCCGCCGCAACCGGTGAGGAGTTCGGAGCCGATCAGCGAGGCGGAGCGCTCGCTGCCGGGTCAGCGCGCGCTCGACGCGGCCTATCGGCGGGCGGTGGCGGAGGGGAGGCTGTTCCGGGTTCCCGCGCCGGCGGAACGGGCGCCGGAAGCTCTGGTCGAGCACCTGGCCGGACGGGCGGGCCTAACGCCGGCGCAAGTGTTTCAGATGGTCTTCCTGGCCGACCGCGGCGCCTATCTGCAGGGAGTGCTCGATCTGGGGGGAGGAGCGGGCTCGGGCCCAGGCACCGTGCTGCAGAATCTGCGTCCGGAGCATTGGGACGCGGTCGTGCGGGCCGGCACGCCGAGCGCGGTAGTGCCGGCGCTGGCACGGGTGATCGAGTTGGTGGGGACCAAACAGGTGCCCCGGGAACGGGCCTACACCGAGATTCTGGGTGCGGCGGTTGCGCAGGGAGTGGACCCGCTGGAGATCGCGCGGACCCAGGGCTGGTTGGTCGCCGCGGATACCGCTGCCATGGCGGCCCACGTGCGTGCGGTGCTGGCGGAGAAGCCGGCGCTAGCCGAGGACTTGAAGCGCGGCCGGCACGGGGTGGAGCAGGCGATCGTGGGTGCGGTGATGCGCCGGACCCGGGGCGCATGCGACGGGGCCCAGGTACAGGCGGAGGTTGCCAAGTTGCGCGCGGAGTTGCGAGGGGAATTGCGGGGGGACGCGGAGTGAAGGGTTGCACGGCGGGACCGTTTTCGCAGGCGCTGTGCCGCGTACTGGAGGTCGTGAGGGGTACGGCGGCTCCCGTCGTGGCCGGAGTGTGCGATCTGGCCCGGCCCGCGGTTCCGGAGGAAGCGGTGGGAGACGCGGGAGACTACGAGGCGCTGCTGCTGTCGATGCCGCCGAATCTGGCCGAGATCCTGGGGCGCCTGCAGGAGCGGCAGCAGGAGCGCGGGGGAACGACAGGACGGCTGGTGCTGGTGTTCGCGAGCCTGGAAGACGCGGTGCGAGAGTTGAGGGAGAAAGCCAACGCACTCGGACGGGATAGTAATCATGGGCTTCCGGGGATCACCGAGACGGATCTCTGGAAGTACGCGAAAGCGCAACTGAGGCCGGGGAGAGCGGACTTGCGCGCGCAGAGGGTGCGCCGCATCCTCGGCGGTCGAAGCGTAGACGATCTACTGATCGAATCAAGATGGCCGGCGCTTTGCGCAAGCTCGCGAGCCGTGGTGCTTTTGGGAAAGTGTCTCCGGTGCGAGGACGCGGTGGGCCGTCTTCGTGAATCCTGGAATCAGTTGGAGCGGACCTTGCGCGCGGTCCTCCAGAGCGAGAGGCCTGCTCGTACCGCATCGGGTCACTTGGACGTCCAGACGCTCGTCAACTCCTTGCGTGCGGCGGGCGATGCGCTCAACATCGTCAAGGTGGCAGCAAAATCTCTGATATAGGAGGCTGAGATCGTGGGCAGCTTGCTCGGCCATAAGTGCGGCGTAGTCGGCGTCTTGCTGAAGAAGGAGGCGGCGGCGCAGGGCGGGGCGGACCCAACGCCACGCGCGGCAGAGCTGGCGCGCAGCGCGATGATCGCGCTCCAGCACCGCGGAGAGCAATGCTGCGGGATCGCGGCCGCCAGGCCGCTGAAGGGGAACAAGTGGGACTCAAAATGCGAAAAAGGGATCGGACCCGTTCACTCGGTGTTCAGCCCAGAGCGAGCCCGGGGCCTCGGAGGCATCCTCGCGCTCGGGCACGTCCGCTTCCCGACCACCGGAGAACCGGATCTCCGCAACGCGCATCCATTTCACTACAGCTCGACTCGTTTCGGGCCGCTGGCCCTCGTGCACAACGGTGATGTCGACCGGGACTTCCTCGATCAAGAGCTGATCTCGGACCTGGGTCACTGTGCAGACAACACTTCGGACACAGGCCTGCTCGCACCATTCCTGATCGCGCGACGATTGCAGGGCGAGAAGAAAGCCAAAAAACCGCCGAGCCTGCGGGACACGCTGAAGATGAGACTCCCTCGCCTGCGCGGCTCTTACTGTCTCGTGCTCTACGCACAGGGTGTCCTCTACGCGGTTCGCGACCCATATGGCTATCACCCTATGGTATACGCCTGCGATGGGGATCGCCTGGTCGTCGCCTCTGAAACGTGTGCCCTGGACGCGCTCGGTTTTCCGGTCGGCACCTGGCGGGAGATTCCGCCCGGGCATCTCCTGGAGGCTTCCAGCACGGATCCCGCCCTGGTCAAGCCTACCCTCGCGATTTCGAGCCCGCAGCACGCCGGTTCCCCCCGACAGATCCCCGGCCTGCCGGCGGCTGGGGAGCGTCGTTGCCAATACGAGCTCGCCTTTTTCGCTCGATCCGATAGCCGTGTCTTCGGGATCGAGGCTCATGGGTTCAGGCAACGCCTCGGACAGGAGCTTGCGACCGAGGACCACGCCAAGGCTGATCGCGTCCGCACTCTATTCCCCCATACGCTGATCGTCGATGACCAAGAAGCAGATGTCCGCACTCGATATCTCGATGCTGTAGCAACTACGCTGTCGGAATCGTTTGATCTAGATCCGAACGTCTTCGAGAACCTGCGGGAGCGGATGAGGAAGGCCGCCGAGGATCGACTGGATACAAAGGTGGAGATTCAAGACGCCCTTCGGGGACTGGCCCGGGGTAATGCGCAACCGGAGCTCATCATCCTCGACTGGACATTCGCAAACGCAGAAGCGGGCGGTCGCGAATTCCTGCGCAAATTCCAAGAGCTAAAGATCGAGCAGCGCTCGCTCCCCCCTGTTGTCATTCTGAGTAACGAAAAAAGGGAATCGATCATCGATCAGCTCGGCAAGCTCTGCCTGCCGGGCGAGGACTGGTCCGGTATCACGGTTCTGAACAAGGAGTCCGATGACGACAAAGCGCCCGACGGCTACGATCGACTTGCCGAGTATCTGACGCCCGTCGTCATCCCGCTGGGGCCGGAGTTGTTCGCTCCGGCGCTAGGGTACAGCCGCTACACGGGCTACCCATTGGTAGAGGGCCTTTTCTTCAATCGTTTTCTCGGCAGGCCGGAGCTCGAAGGCGATGAGCGGCGCCGCGAGGAGATGTTGCGGCAGCAGATGTTCGCCATCGAATCGGCGCTGAATCACCGCAACGTGATTCTGCTCCAGCACTCGATCATCCATCACGACATCACGCGCATGGCCATTGAGCGCATCGTTGATAAGGCGAAACAAAGCCAGGAGCAGGGGAACTGGCGTCTTGAGAACATCTCGAAGGCGAGGATTCGCGTCCACCTGCGCGTCGCATTCCCACCCTTCCTCAACGCATGCAGCTTCGGCGTCGCCATGCCGAAGAAAAAGGATCTTCGTCGGGGGGGTGATCAATTCGCAGCGGAGATGACGGCGAAGTACTCCCAGAACTTCGTCGGGATCGAGTACTTGTCGCCGGCCGGACTTAAGAAGGTACGGCGTGAACCTGAGTTTGCTCCCCGCGATCTCCCCATGGGCGTCAAGCCGGATTCGAAGCGGAATGCGCAGTGGTGCCCGATCTGCACGACGGATCTCGTGGGCAACATGAGAAAGGAGCCGCCACCCGGCCTGTGGACAGAGCCGGAGATGCGCGACTCCTATCGGCACTGGATCATGCAAGACTTCGATCCCAGCGACTGGCCACCGCCGCCAAACCCCTAGACCGAAATCGCCGAGACCCTCATGCAGTTCCCCGCCGTGCGTGTAGACATCGTCGGGCCGGTTGGCGAAGCCCTGCGGCGTGTTCTGGCCCTGCTGGGGGCGGAACTCACGGGAACGCCGGAGTTCCGCGAATGTGCGGCGACGATTGTCAGGGAGGTGGAGGGATCGTCGCCGTCTGAGGCCTTCCAATCGATAATCGCGGCCCGTTGCGAGAGTGCGCGCCCGCAGGCCGGGCACTTGGTCGTCCTCTGCTTGCCCGGCATCGCGGCGCCGCTCCAAGGGCCTGGCTCGGTTCGGAACTGCGCCCACTGGCTCCACTCTACGACGGTCCTTCCGGGGATGCCCCTCTTGGCCGACATCCTCCGGTCTGTGGCTGCCACCGTGCCCTGCGCGGTGCCGGCCACCGGCCCCCTGCGTTGGGGGGGGCCATGCCCTCGGACCTGCGGCGCGACTTCCCCGGACGCCGTTCTCGATGCCTGGGAGCGGATACGCCGGCCCGTCAGCCATGACCTGGGGAGCGGTGATTCGACGCCCATTTCACCCCTCCGCGCCCGGGCGCTGCTGGAGCCTGGCTCGATGTGGTCGCAAACCCTCGTCCGGTTCGAGTGGTTTCTGGAGCCCTCCTTGCGTGCGCATACGCGAGTTCCACTCGCGCTCCTGAACGCAGACGTCGCGGAGGCCCGGCGACGCCTTTCCCAGGAGCCTCCCTGTGCCGAAGCGAGCGCAACTCTTGGACGAATTCGCCAACTTGTGCTGGCAGACCTGGACTCCTCGCTTCGCCTCTGGGCGGCGATTCGCGCGGCTGGCGGGCCTGATCCATTCCATGATCTGGGAACGGTGATTCAACACCTGGGCAGAACAAAGGCCGCGCTGGAATCGGTCGCCATCCAACTCAGGTCGGATACAAGTTTGACGCCCGCGCAGGTGGCTCTCCTACGCGACGTCATGACCGAAACGGGTCGGCTGGGGGACCTGGCGTTCGAGCGACGGCGCAGCCTCTCCAGCGTAGACGCTCGCCGACTACAGCCCCTCGTGGCTCTGACCGAGAGGATCATCGAGATCTGCCGCCAATGGAATCCGAACCTGCCCCCCAGGAACCGCGATGAGGTTCTCCTGCGCTTGGAACTCCTCCTCGATCTCGTCCGCGACGGTGCGGCTCTCGTGGACCTCGTCGCAGCGTAAGCAGGGCACACGGGCGAGGGGACAGCTCATCCATCCCAACCGCCCGCTCTCCCGCCTTTGTCCCAAAGGGCTGCGCGCCTCCTCCCCAAGGTGTCTCCACTCTCCTCCCGTTTCCGGCGATCCCGCAAGGCTGCGCCACGCCGCCGAGCGGAGATGCACTCCAGGCGCCCCCCGGGGCGTTGACTTGCTGGCCACCCCTGCAACTTCGTTGCTCAACATCAGCTTGCTTCGATGCTCGCATCTTGAACGGCGTTTTCAACTTGCTGCTGCTCCCGGCCATGTTCGACCGCGCCGCAACCCGGCTTCTTTGAGTGCTGCGAACCTGCTCGGCCGGGTCCGGAGGTACATGTCGGCGAACATGCGACCCGCCAGCTCGATGGCCCTTCCGAACGACGCCGCGAAATGAGGGTCCCCATGTCCATCAAGCTCCGTTCCACCGCCCGCAAGTACGGCCTGAAGCGCCCCGCCACCGGCAATGCCGATTCCGCGACCCGCTCCGCCATCGAAATGTCCCCTGAGTTTGATCGCATCGTCCGCAGTTGCCAGGGCGATGAACTCGACAGCCGCATCGAGGCCCTCTTCCTGCGCTCCCCCGCCTACGTCCAGCGCGAACTCTCCATGGGCCGCGTCCGCGCCGCCGTCTACTGGCATTGCCTCGAGGGCTTCCTCGCCGAAGCCGGCCTGCGCCGCATCGGCCATCTCGCCACCACCGACGAGGCCACCGTCCCCATCCGCATCGACAACCTGGAACTCGGCCCCCGCGAGTGGCTCGAAGTTCCCCGCTCGGCCCTCGTCTTCGCCCGCGGGCGCGCGGGACGCTGCGTCTTCTACTTCCAGGCCGCCAAGAACGACGTCCCCCTCGTCGAAGTCGGCCTCCACGCAGACGGGGACGCCCAGCCCTTGCTCTCGGCGTGGGAGCTGTACGTCCGCCGCCATCACCCGTTGCGCAATCGCGTCATCCACCCCACTGGGGAGATCCTGACCTTCGAACGCCACTACTCCTGGGACGACCTCTATCTGCCTGCCGCCCTGAAGGCCGACCTACGGTCTTTTGTGGAGATGCAGTTCTGCTACCCGCGCGCCGTCCTGGCCCACCTCGGCATCCGCCGCCGCCGCGGCGCGATCCTCCACGGCCGCCCCGGCAGCGGCAAGACCCTCATCGGCCGCATTCTCGCCTCCACCCTCAAGGCCAGCTTCATCTGGGCGACGCCGGCCTCGCTCGGCGGCGAGGACGGCATCCAGGAAACCCTGGAGCTGGCGCGACTCCTGGCGCCCACCGTGCTCTTCCTGGAGGACCTCGACATCCTGGCGGAGGACCGCGCCACGTCTTCCATGACGGTCGGCCTGGGCGAGCTCATGAACCAACTCGACGGCTGCCCGGGCGATCACGAGATTCTCACCATCGCCACCACCAATCGGCTCGAGGTCGTTGAGGACGCGATCCGCAACCGCCCGGGCCGATTCGATCGCCTCTTCGAGATTCCGCCGCCGGACCGCGAATCCCGGAGCGCGATGCTCCGTCGCCGCGTCGCGGGCCACACGGTCTCCGCGACCGATCTCGATTGGCTGACGCGCGCAACCGAGGACCGCACCGGCGCCGAACTCGAGGAAATCGTGAACTCCGCGCTCGCCCTGGCGTTCGAGGCCGCCGGCACGCGCACGACCGCCGGCCTGCGCCTCGACCGCCGCACTCTTGAGGAAGCCCTTTCGCTGTGCCCGGGGGATAGCGGCGCGACACCGGGTTTTGAACCGTAAGGAGTGTTCCCCCATGTCGATTCATGCTGAAGGCTCCACCGGCATGGCGCCGCGCCCCGCCGGTTCGCCCGCGGCGCGCGCAGGCGCGCACGCCGCCCGCAAGCCTCGGCACTTGCCCCCGCTCAAGGGCATGTGGCTGAGCAGCGAGTTCCAGCCCTGCGTCCATGCCGCGGCCATCGACAAGCTGCACCTGCGGATCGCCTGCGCCTTTCTCGGCGACGCCAACTTCGAGCGCCGCGAGCTGACCTTCGGACGGCTGCGGGCCGCCGTCTACTGGACCTGCCTGCCCGCGTTCCTGGCCGCCGAGGGCTATCGCATGCTCGGCTGCATCGGCTTCGACACCCCGTTCCAGAAAGAGGTTGTGCCCATCCGGGTCTCCAACCTCAGGTTGGGGCCTGATTCATGGCTGGAAGTGCCGTGCAGCGCGCACGTGTTCGCGGCCGGCGCCCGGGGCCGGGTGGCCATCGCCTTCTCGTCCGAGAACGACTCCGGGGTGTCGGTCGAAGTCCTGGGGCGCGACGGCACCCAGGAACTTCTCGATCGCTGGAAGGAGTACGCGCGCCGCCATCATCCCCTGCGCGGCAAGGTGATCCAGCCGTCGGGAGAGACCGTGGAGACCGAGCGCGCCTACGGGTGGGATGACCTGTTCCTGCCCGCAGCGGTCAAGGCGGCGCTGCGGCGCTTGACCGACGGTCGACTGCACTCCGACCCGACGGCGCTCGCGGAGCTCGGCATCCGCCGGCGCCGGGGCGTGCTCCTGTATGGCCCGCCGGGGACCGGCAAAACCCTGATCGGGAAAATCCTCGCCCGCCACCTTGCGGCCACTTTCCTCTGGACCACGCCGCGCCACCTGGCCACGGCAGCGCAGATCTGCGAGGTCCTCGAATTGGCGCGATTGCTGGCGCCCGCCGTGCTGTTCCTGGAGGATCTGGACGTGCTGGCCGAGGATCGGGCGACCTGCCGGCACGCGGTCGCCCTGGGCGAATTGATGAACCAGCTTGACGGCGGACGCGGGGACCACGACATCCTGACGATCGGCACGACCAATCGCCTTGACGTGGTCGAGACCGCGCTGCGCAACCGCCCGGGCCGCTTCGATCGACTGATCGAGATTCCGCCGCCGGACGATGCGAGCCGGCTCGCCTTCCTGGCCCGGCGCTTCGCTGGTCACGACGTGCGTTCCGAGGACCTGGCTTGGTTGAGTGTCCGGGCGCGCGGGCGCACCGGTGCAGAGATCGAGGAGCTGGCCAACTCGGTGTTGCTACGGGCGCTGGAGCGGGCGGGAGCGCAGGGCGACGCCGTGGACGCCGGCGGCTTCCGGATCGAGCGAGCGCTGCTCGCCGCCGCGCTCGGCACGGCTGCGTCGCGGCGGCGGACGGGGCTCGGATTTGGGGCGGCGCGCGCGGCGGCGGCGCCGTAGCCGGCGGATCCGCGGCGCGACGCCGGGCCGTGGCGATCCCTGCTACCCAGAAGGATCTGAAATCCCGTTGACTCCGCCCGCCCCATCCGCGAGAATGGCGCGCCTCGCCCCCCCGATGCCGGAGTGGCGGAACTGGCAGACGCGCTGGATTCAAAATCCAGTCTACGCAAGTAGGTGTGGGTTCAACTCCCTCCTCCGGCACCAACCCCGCCCCGTGTCCATCGACCATCCTGCACCCCTCTCCCAAACGCGAGCGACGGGGTCCCGCAATCCTTTGCGCCGCCGCTCCTGCGTCTGCTAGACTGCGCGCCGTGACCACCGGCGCCGCTGCGCGCGCCCCTCGCGTTTCCCGCGGCCCCCCCCCCCCACCCGTCAAAGGTCGCGCCATGCCCACCGCCCTCCCCTCCCCCGCCCGCGAACGCCTCGCCCAGGCGCTCGTGCTCACCGCCCTCCTGACCACCACCGTCGCCTACCTGCGGGGCCAGGGCCGCATCCCCTGGTGCGCCTGCGGACGCCTCTTCCCGTGGACCGCCGACATCTGGAGCGCCCACTGCTCCCAGCACCTGCTCGACCCCTACAGCACCTCACACCTGCTCCACGGCGTCCTCTTCTGCGGGCTCCTCGCTTGGACCGTCCCGAAGCTCGCCCTCGCCTGGCGCTTCTGCATCGCCGTCGCCCTCGAAGTGCTCTGGGAAATGCTCGAGAACTCGCAGCTCGTCATCCAGCGCTATCGCGAAGGAACCATCGCTCAAGGCTATACCGGAGACGGAATCGTCAACTCGCTCGCGGACATCCTCTGCTGCGCCGGCGGCTTCCTCCTCGCCCGCCGCCTCGGCCTCCGCCTCTCGATCGCACTCTTCGTGGCGATCGAACTCACCCTCCTCCTCACCCTGAAGGACAACCTGAGCCTGAACGTCCTCATGCTCCTCTGCCCCATCCCCGACATCAAGGCCTGGCAGTCGGCCCGTTGACTCGAAGCCACCCCCGCCCGCGAGTCGGCCCGCCGGCCGGCGCCCGGACTTGACCCGCCCCGCGCACTGTGGCAAACTGTCCGCCGTTCGCCGGCCGTCCGCCCCGTCCGCCCTCTCCTCGCCGCGGCCTGCCGCCCTCCCCCGTTCGCCCTTGCCCGACCGACGGAGCCCGCCGTGGACCTGCCCCGCCCCTTCGACCCCGACCTCGAACGCGCCCTCGCCCCCGCCCAGCGCGCCCTCCTCGATCGCTACGGCTTTCACCTGGGTCGCTTCGCCGAGGGCCGCGCCCGCCTGCGCGCCCGCACCGCCTTCGCCCTCAACTTCGCCCGCGGCACGCTCGCTCCGCCCGCCGCCGCGCAGCTTCCCGCCCTCCCGCCCCCCGGCTCCGCCGCTCGCCGCCACCTCGCCGAAATCGGCAACGCCGCCATCGCCCGCGGCGAAGTCGCTGCCATCCTCCTGAACGGCGGCATGGCCACCCGCCTCTGCGGTTTTGTCTAGGCCTCGTTGGACGCCATCCGCGGACGCTCCTTCCTCACACTCAAAGTCGCCGACCTCCGCGCCACCGCACGCCGCGCCGCCGGCCGCCTCCCCGTCCTCCTCATGAACAGCTTCGCCACCGACGCACCCACCGCCGCACTCCTCGCCGCCCAGCCCCCGCGCCCCGAACTCGCCCTCTCCACCTTCGCTCAGGCTATCTCCGTACGCCTCACCGAAGCCGGCGACATCTTCACCGGCGCCGACGGCCACCCCTCCCTCTACGCGCCCGGACACGGCGACCTCACCGACGCCCTCCGCCGCTTTGCCCTCGCCGCACTCCGCGCCGCCGGCGTCCGCACCCTCGTCATGGCCAACCTCGACAACCTCGCCGCCGGCGTCGAACCCGCCATCGTCGGCCACCACCGCGAACGCCACGCCCAGATGACCGTCGAGGTCGTGCGCAAGGAGAAAGGCGATAAGGGCGGCGCCCCCGCCCTCCTCGACGGCCGCCTCCAGATCGTCGAATCCATGCGCTTCCCGCCGACGTTCGACCAGGACGCCATCCCCGTCTTCAACACCAATACTTTCGTACTCGAACTCGAGCCCCTCGACCGCGACTTCCCGCTCGACCAGTTCTGCGTCAAAAAAAAGGTCGATGACCGCGACGCCATCCAGTTCGAACGGCTCGCGGGCCAGCTCTCCGCCTTCCTCGAGACCGGCTGCATCGAGGTTCCGCGCGCCGGGCCGGACGGCCGCTTCCTGCCCGCCAAGGACGCCGAGGAGATCACCGCCCGCCGCGCGCAGTTCGAGGAGGTCCTGGGCGCGCGCGGCGCGCTGGAGGAGTAGCATGGCTCACATCTTCCCCGAAGAGTACCGCGACGACCCGGAGGCGCCGAACGAGGCGGAGCGGCTGCTTTACCGCGAGTTGGCGGCTCAGCTCCCGGCCGAGTACACGGTCTACCACCGCCGCCCCTGGCACGCGCCCACGCCCTCCGGCTCCGCGCCCGACGGCACCGCCTCCTTCGTGATCGCGCACGAGACCCACGGCATCCTGGTCCTCGAAGCCGAATCCGGCCGGGTGCAGCGCGACGCGGGCTCCGGTGAATGGCACGTTGCCCCGGCGGCGGCGGGTGCGGGCGCGGGCGCGCCGCGCGCGATCGAGGACCCGGTCCAGGCGGCGATCCGCCGCAAGCGCTCGCTCGCCGCCCGGCTGCGCGAACTGCCCGCGGGCGCCGCGCGCGCCTGGCCGGTCGGCCACGCGGTCGCCTTTCCGCAGGCCGCGCCGGAGAGCGACGCCGCCGCGCTCGGCATCGCGCGCGAGATCGCGCTCCTGCCCGCCGACCTGCCGCGCCTCGCCGCCTGGGTGGCCTCCGCGCTCGCCCACTGGTCCGCCCGCTCCGCCGCGGGGGGCGAGCCGCCCGCCCCGCCCGGCCGCGCGGGCATCGAACTCCTCTCCGCGCTGCTCGGCGTCGGCCTTGAGCTGCGTCGCCCCGCCCTCGGCGCCGAGCTGTCGCGCCAGGAGCTGGAGCTTGCCCGCCTCACCGCCGAACAATTCCGCGTGCTCGACGGCCTCGCCCGCTACCGCCGCGCGCTCATCTGCGGCTGCGCCGGCTCCGGCAAGACGCTCCTCGCCCTGGAAAAAGTCCGCCGCCTCGCCGAACAGGGCCTGCGCCCCCTCTACCTCTCCTACAACGTCCAGCTCCGCGAGTCCTGCAGGCAATACCTGAAGGCCTGGCCGAACGCCGTGGCCGACAACTTCCACGACCTGTGCACGCGCATGGCCGCGCGCGCCGGACTGCGCGTGACCGGCCCGCGCGAAGACCCGAGCGTCTCCGCGCGCGACTTTTTCGACCGCGTCCTCCCCGCCGCCCTCGCCGAGGCGGCCACGCGCCTGCCCGGCGAACGCTTCGACGCCATCGTGGTCGACGAGGGGCAGGACTCGCGCCCCTCCTGGTGGGACCCGCTCCAGGGCATGCTGCGCGACCGCAAGTCCGGCATCCTCTACGTCTTCTACGACGACAACCAGTGCCTCTTCACCGAGGAGCTGCTTTTCCCGCCGATGGACGCGCGCTACGACCTGACCGAAAACTGCCGCAACGTGCGCACGATCCACGATCTCATCCTCAAGTACTACCGCTCCGACCGCCGCATCACCTCGCGCGCGCCCCTCGGGCGTCCCCCCGATATCTACATCTACCGCTCGCCGGCGCAACTGATCGACGGCGCCGAGCGCGCGGTGCGCCGCCTGACGCAGGAGGGCGGCATCGCGCCCGGCCAGATCGCGCTCCTCACGGGTCACGGCAAGGAACGGAGCGCGATCTGGAACCACAAGAAGTTCGGCGGGCTCGAGCTGACCATGAGCGCGACGCCCGCGGCCGGCCAGCTCTTCTGGAGCACGGTGCACGCGTTCAAGGGCCTCGAACGCGCGGCGGTGATCCTCGCGGAGATCGATCCGATCACCAAGGCGGAGCTGGAGACGCTGCTTTACGTGGGCTGCTCGCGCGCCCGGCTGCACCTGTCGGTGCTGATCGCGGAGGGCGCCGCGACGCTCTCCGGCCTCGACGACCGGCGGGGGCGACGATAGGAGTCCGACGAATCCAACTCGGGCGCAGCCCGAAACCGGATGCGAGCGTCGAATCGCCCTTCGATTGGGTGATTTGGTGATCGGGTGATTGGGTGATTACGGCGTCCTGACGTGCGGACGGGCTTTCCAGACTCTCGGCAACAGGGAGGCAATCACCCAATCGCGGGGCGACTCGCCGCTCGCCTTGGGATTCAGGCGGTACCCGCGCTAGACTTCTGGGACTTTGGACTCGTGGGACTTTGGACTCCTTGGACTTGGGACTTGGGACTCCGTAGACTCGTGGGACTCGCAACGCCGATGGATGCGGCCTCCCCCAGCGACCCGTCGACGCACCGGTTTGGCGAATTGGTGCGGCAGCTCGGCCTCGCCACGCCCGCGGAGATCGAACGCGCGCTCGCGGAACAGGACCGCCGCCGCGTCGCCGGCCGGCCCGCCCGCCTCGGCCAGATCCTGGTCCACGCGGGAGTGCTCACGGCAGAACGCGTGCGCAAGGTCCTCGTCCTTCAGGGAAAGACCCTGCTCGTGTGCCCCGGCTGCGACGCCTCCTGGAACGTCGCCGACTACGAGCCGGGGATCGACACGCCCTGCCCCGCCTGCGGCACCGGACTCGACTCGCCCCCGGCAACCGCCGCCGCACTCCCCGCCGCCGGTACCGTGCGCCAACGCCGCGCAGACCGGCCGGGCGAACGCCCCGCCGCGGAGGATCCCTCCGCCGCCACCGTGCTCGCGCCCGCGCCCGGCCCTTCCCCCGCCCCGCCCGACGCCGCCACCCTGCCCGCCCCCGCGCCCGCCCCCGCCGCCGCGCGCCCGACCGGCGCCGCCCCCGCACCGGGC
>JACRIP010000054.1 GCA_016220045.1 Planctomycetota bacterium | reverse complement strand
GGAGGAGGCCGTTCCGCGCCGGGGAGCGTGGTGGCGAGACTCGGCTGCCGGTGATGAAGGCGCGGAACCGCCTCCTCCTCGTTCCCGTCGTCTCTGTGTCTCTGTGCCTCTGTGGTTCAGTCGTAGTTCCGCAATACCGGAAATGCACCCACCCCCCCGGCACGGCCCATCCCTCGCCCCTCCCCGCCGGCGGCTCCTCCTCCCGCTCCTCCTCCTCCTCGCCCTCGCCCCCGCGCCAACGCTGCGCGCCCAGCCCGCGCCCGCGCCGCTCGAAATCCGCGTCGCCCTCGTCGAATGGGCCGCCACCACGACCTTCGACGTCGACGGGGCCTACGTCCTCGTCCGCGCCGAGGACGGCCGCCCGCTGTCGCGCGACCTCGAAGGCCGCAAAACCGAGATCACCTCCTCGGATAAGGGCTTCCACGTAGGCCAACTGATCGTCAACGAAAAGGAAATCCGCATCGTCCCGCGCAAGCCCGGCACGCTCAAGCTCGCGGGCGGCAAGTACGGCGGCGTCTTCAACCTGGTGCGCAACACCAAACACCGCATCCTGCTGGTCAACCAGGTCGATCTCGACAGCTATACCCGCGGCGTCATCGGCGCGGAAATCGGCGCCAACTCCAGCCGCGCCGCGCTCGGCGCCCAGGCCGTCGCCGCCCGCACCTACGCCATGGCGCGCATGGAGGACGAACACCGCTCCAAGAGACTGCGCTACTTCGACGTCTACCCCGACGAACGCTCCCAGGTCTACAAGGGCCTGGCCAACGTCAACTCGAACGTCGAGAAGGCGGTCGAGGAGACGCGCGGCCTCGTCATGCAGTACCACGGGCGCATCTTCACCGCCTTCTTCCACAGCACCTGCGGCGGCCAGACCGAGTCCTCCAAGGACGTCTTCGGCGACGCCCTCATCCCGCCCCTCGGCGGCGTCGTCGACCCCTGGTGCGACAAGGCCTCCCTCGCGGACTGGTCGGTCAAGTTCACGCCGCAGGACTTCGGCGAGCGCCTGCGCAAGGAGGAGGAGGAGATCGGGGAGATCCGGGAGATCAAGCTCCTCGACACCCGGCCCAGCGGCCGCGTGCTCAAGGTCGGCATCGTACACGTGAAGGCGGGTCAGGTCGATACCGTAAAGATGAGCGGGGCGGCCTTCCGGCTCGCGCTCGACGGCGACCGCGTGAAGAGCACGTGGTTCACGATCGAGCGGCGGGACGGGCAGTGGGTGGTCAGCGGGCACGGCTGGGGACACGGAGTCGGCATGTGCCAGAGCGGCGCGCAGCGCATGGGGCAGAAGGGCCACGACTTCGCGGCGATCCTGAAGTTCTACTACCCGCAGTGCGAGCTGGTGAAGGGTTACGTGCCGGCGCTGACCGGGCGGTAGCGGCGGCCCCCGGTGTCCGCCCCGGGCGGCGCCAGCACGCCGCCCTACGCCGGCCTCTCCAGGTAGATCACCTGATGCGCCCATTCGCGCGGCAGCGGATCGAGGGTCGCCGCCAGCTCCGCGAGCCAGCCCGTACCGAAGCGCGCCGCGTACGCGAACCCGCCGAGCGCGCGTTCCTGCAGTTCCCCGCCCGGCCAGACGTGGGCCAGCACGCGCTCGGCACGCCGCCGGCCCACCCCCGCCTGCTCCGCCACCGCCCCGCGCACGCGCTGCTCGACTTCCTTGCCCGACCGCACCATGCGCTCGGCCACGTGACGCCACAGGCGGCGGATTTCCTCGGCTTCGGCGGGCAGCCGGCCGTGCAGCCGCCGCAGGGCCGCATCCACGTCGGCGCGAAAGGCCGCCAGCGCGTCCACGAGCGGCAGCGGCGGACGCCACGCGCCCGCGGCCCGGCGCGCCGTTTCCGGGTCCAGGAGCATCTCCGGCGTCCACCCGAGTCCCTGCGCGGCGCGCGCAACGCGCGGCTCGAGCAGCGTGGCCGAAAGGCGCGGGACGACGGCCGGCGACGGACGGCCGAACTGCTCGTGCAGGCCCGACAATTGGCCGAGGTAGCAGAATTCCGTGGGGCCGGCGACGTAGGCGACCGTCGGGAAGAGCAGATCCTGGGCGACGCAGCGCAGCGCGACGCCGGCGCTGAAAGCGTCGGGTTCGGCGGCCAGGCGCTCCCGCAGCGCGGGCGCGGAGAACCGCTCCTCCCCCGCCCCCTCGCCCGCCCCCTCCTCCGCCCCCGTGGCGCAGGAGAAGGCGCCGTCGTGCGCCGGCGCGAGGCGGCGGCGGCGGCCGTCACGGCCGCGCAGAAACACATCCGGCCCGGGCGGCAACGCGAGCGGCGGCGCGAACCCGAGCGCGGCCAGCGCCGCGCCGCCACGCTCCGCCGCGGCCGCGCACGGGGCGGGCGTCACCGCCAGTTCGCGCGCGATCACCGGCGCGATCAGGTCGCGCGCGAGCCGCGGCTCGAAGAGGACCAGGCCGCCGCCGTCCGCCGCCGCGTCCGCGAAGAGGCGGAGCAACAGGCGGGAGAATTCCGGCGCCGGCGCGCGCCGATAGGCCGCTGTGAAAAGCCCGGCGCGCGGCGACCCACCCACCCCGCCCCCGCCCCCGCCCCCGCCCCCGCCCCCGCCCCCAGCCTCCGCCCCGCCGGGGAGCGGGGGGAGGGCGCCGGCGAGGGCGAGGTCGGCCGCCGCGGCAAAGGCCGCCCCAGCGGACAGGTCGGCGAGGGCCGCGCCGGCGCCCGCGGTCTCTGCGCGCCGCACGTGGACTTTGCGGAGCTGATCGGCGGCATCGATCCAGGCCGTACGGCCGATCTCGTCGAGGTCGTGGTCGTCGGAGTGGTTCCAGAAGACGGGGATGACGGGCCGCCCCAGCCGCGCGCGCAGGCGGCGGGCCAGGGCGATCGCCGTAGCCGCCTTGTAGAGGGTGTAGAGCGGCCCGCCGAGCAGTCCGGGCTGCTGACCGGTGACCACGGCCAGCGCGTCCGGGCGCGCGAGGTCCGCGACGGAGGCGAGCGCCGCCGCCCCGGCGCCCAGGTCGCGATGGTACGCGTCCAGCCGCCGCGCCAGCTCCGCGCGCGCCGC
>JACRIP010000337.1 GCA_016220045.1 Planctomycetota bacterium | reverse complement strand
CGAGGATCTTCTGCAGCGGCTCGAGGCGGTCGAGGTCGGCCATGGCCTGGTCCTTGACCGGCGAGGGGCGCGGGTCGAACGAGAGTTTGCGCAGCGCCGCAATGACGTCGCTGTAGTCCTGCTCGAGCAGCGGCTTGTCGTCTTCGTCGGCCATCCGCCGGCGCGCGTCGGCGAGGGTCTGCGCCATCTCCGCCGCGGCGTCCGGCCCGACCGGCGACGCGCCCGCGGCGGGCACACCGCCCGCGCCGGGCGTCACGGCCCCCGGCATGCCTGCCCCGGGCGTACCCGCGCCCGGAGTCCCCGCGCCCGGCGTGCCCGCGGCCGGCGTGCCCGCGCCCGGAGTCCCGGCGCCCGGAGTCCCGCCCGGCGGCGTGACCCCGCCGCCCTCCGGCTGCGCACTGCCGTCCGGCGCGTCCAGCGGGCCCTTGTACGGACCCTTCACCTTCACGAAGTCCTTCTTCACCCACGCGCTCGCGTTGGCCGGCGCCGGCACCTTGTACCAGCCCTTCTCGACCCCGAGCACCCGCACCGCCGTGCCCTTGGCGAACTGGCACACCGGCGGGTGGACGGTGTCGGCCGTGGGCCGGGCGTTCACCCGATCACCCTTGACGACCCCGCGGTCCGCGCCCTGCATGTCGAGGAACTCCCGGGCCAGGAAGACGTGGACGCCGGCCGGGGGCTTGACGCGAAACCAGCCGAGCTGCTCATCGAGCGCGACCAGGGTTTCCCCCTGCTTCGCCGTGTGCAGGATGACGTAGGCCTGGCCGATGCCCGCGCGCACGTTCAGACTGCTGGCCGTGACTTCGATCTCGGCCGGGAAGGCGGGCTTGTCCTGGGCCGAAGCGGCGCGGCCGAGGCCGGCGAGCGCGACGGTGCAGGCCGCCGCCAGGAGGCATGCGGTGCGCGCAGCGGCGCGCTCGAGGCGGACGGGGCTCGGGCTGACGCGGGTCATGGGGTTCCTCCCTTACTGCTCTTCGACGGGCAGGTCGCCCGATTCACGGTCGTGATCATGTTCGTCTCCGCCGCCGGTCTCGGCGCCCGGCGCGCCCGGCCGCGGCCGGCCGGTCTTGCTCTTGCGCGTGTCTTCCAGCCGCGCCTCCTGCTCGATCGCGCCGCGCCAGGCGCGGTAGAACTTGTCGCGTTCGCGCTGGAGCAGGTTGCGCCGGATCTCCTCCCGCTTCTCCCGATAGTCGGCGCCCGCGGGCGGGCGCTTCTCGAGAGTCTGCACCAGGTAGCAGGCGCCGTCGCGTTCCTCGGCGCGCGCGAAGCCGTCCATCAGCAGGTCGAAGGCGACGCGGGCGAAGATCTGGGCGGGACCGTTCAGCGCCGCGATGAAGCCGTCGCGCTTGAAGAACTGGGTCTCGCCGATCGTGAGCTTGGCGGTCTCGGCCGCGCGCTCGAAGAGCTTGCGGTTGTTCTCGCGGACGAGCCGTTCGGCCTCGACCTTGTCGGTCATCTCCTTGATCTTGAGCTCGTCGTAGAGCCTGGTCGCCTGCTCGCGCAGGGCGGTCTCGTACTTGGCACAGGCGACCTGGGCGGAGGTGCGGGCGCGCTCCGCGCGCAGGTCGCGCTCCACGCGCTCGCGCACGGCGTCGGTCAGGCGCGCCTCCTCGGCGGGCATGGCCCGCACGATGCGCAGCTTGAAACGGCCCTTGTCGGTGGAGAAGACCTGCGAGATGCCCTTGACCTCGAGCGCCTCGATCATGCGCGCGAGCTGCGGCGAATACCCGAGCGCCTTGTAGAGCTCGTCCAGGTTGCGCGTCGAGAGGAAGGGGGTGACCTCGTAGGCCAGCCCGTGCTCCTTCGCCAACGCCTCGAAATCGATGCGCGGGTCGCCGTCGATGCGGTTGAGCTCGGTGCGCACGAAATCGTCCACCTTGTCGGTGATCTCGATGACCTTGCCGCGCGCCTTGTTCTCCGCGAGCTTGTCGATGATGGCGGCCTTCACCTCCTCCAGCGGACGGTACGCGGGCGCCGCGGCGACCGGCTTCTCCTCTTTCGGCGCGGCGGCCGCTTTGTCGTCACCCGGCGGCGCATCCGCGGGCTTATCGGCGGGTTTGTCGGCCGGCTTCTCGGCGGGCAGGCGGTAGTTGGCGTCCTTGTTCTGATCGTAGTAGGATTTGATCTCTTCCTCGGTGGGGGCGGCGACCGTTTTCTTGATCTCGGCGACGGCGGCGAAGACGTACTCGACCTGGACGCGCTTGGGCAGGCCGTAGCGCGCGCGATTCTTCTGGAAGTGCCGGGCGATCTCCTCGCCGGAGGGGGCGAGGCCCTGCTTCTCGAAATCCTTGGGGCGGAAGGCGACGAAGCGGGCGCGGGCCTCTTCGCCGCGCTCGACGTACTCCTTGAGCACGTCCTTCTCGGACGCGCCGACGCTGGCGACGACGAAGTCGCGGCACTTGTCGAGCTGGATCTCCTCGCCGACGCCCTTCTCGAACTCCTCGGGCGTGACCCCGAGCTGGGCGAGGGTCTTGACGTAGTCGTCGTAGTCGAAGGAGGAGGAGCGGGGGGAGCGGACGCGTTCGCGCACGTAGTCGCGGATTTCGTCGGGGCTGGCGGCGATGCCCGCGTCGCCGGCGACCTTGAGGCCGATCAGGACGGCCCAGGCCGTGGCGTCGTAGGCTTCGTCAGGCAGCCGGCGCCCGCCCATCATGGGGTTCATGCTGTAGATCGCCTTCCAGCGGTCCCGGGTGTCGACGAACTCCTCCATCGACACCTGGCGGCCGAAGATCTTGCCGGCCCAGCGCTCGGGCTCTCTCTCCGAGAGGGAGAGCATCTGGTAGGAGACGCCGAAGGAGAGCGCGATCAGGATGGTGATGCCGAAGAGGATGGGGCGTTCGAGCTGCTTGAGCTTCCGGGAGAGCATGAAAATCTCCGGGTATTGCCTGAGGGAGTCGTCGGGGTTATTTCAGTTCTTCGGGGCGCGGCAGGTCGGCGAGGGAGGCCAGCCCGAGCGCCTGGAGGAATTTCGGGGTCGTACCGTAGAGCACGGGCTGGCCGGGGGCGTCCTCGCGCCCCGCGATCCTGACCAGGGCCTTGTCGAGCAGGGCACGCAGGAGGTTGCCGGACTGGACGCCGCGGATGGCGTCGATCTGGGCGCGCGAGACCGGCTGGCGGTAGGCGACGATCGCGAGCGTCTCCATCGCGGCGCTCGACAGTCGGCCCTCGTCGCGGCCCTTGCGCAGCCGGGTGACGTAGTCCACGAACTCGGGGCGGCTGGCGATCTGGTAGCCGCCGGCGACTTCCTGCAGCCCGAAGGCGCGGCCCTGCGCGTCGTAGTCGGCCGCCAGGGCGGAAGCCGCCTCGCGCACCGCCGCCGCCTGGGCGCCGGGAATCGCTTCCGCGAGCTTGGCCGCGCTGACCGGCGCGTCGCTCACGAAGAGCAGGCTTTCGACGATCTGCTTGAGCTCCGGCATCGTGGTCTCACGCGCTGCACGGGGCGAAATCGAGAGCACGGCGACCGGCCGTAGGGGCGGACCCCCGTGTCCGCCCCGGCGGGCGCACGGGCTTCCCGGACGGCATGCGCTACGCCGTCCCCGCCAGCCACCGGGCCGCGTCCTTGGCCCAATAGGTCAGGATCATGTCGGCGCCGGCTCGGGCGATCGCCGTAAGGCTCTCCAGCGCCGCCTTGCGCTCGTCCAGCCAGCCGTTCCGCGCCGCGGCCTTGATCATCGAGTACTCGCCGCTGACGTTGTAGGCGGCGATCGGCACGTCGAAACGCGCGCGCGCGGCGGCGATCACGTCGAGGTAGGCGAGCGCGGGCTTGACCATCAGGATGTCCGCGCCCTCTTCCAGGTCGAGGCGCATTTCGGTCACGGCCTCGCGGAAATTGGCCGGGTCCATCTGATAGGTCGCGCGGTCGCCGAACTGCGGGGGCGATTCGGCCGCCTCGCGGAAGGGGCCGTAGAAGGCCGAGGCGTACTTCGCGGCGTAGGCGAGGATCGGGACCTGGTCGAAGCCCTCGCGGTCGAGCGCGTCGCGCATCGTGCGCACGGTGCCGTCCATCATGCCGCTGGGGGCGAGGACGTGGGCGCCGGCGCGGGCGAGGGAGACCGAGGCCTCGGCGAGGATCTCGAGGGTGGGGTCGTTCTCGACGGAGAAGGCGGCGGCGTTTCCCGCGCCCGTCACCACGCCGCAGTGGCCGTGGTCGGTGTACTCGCAGAGGCAGATGTCGGCGATCAGTTCGATGCCCGGGACCTTTTCGCGCAGGGCGGTGAGGGCCTGCTGCACGATGCCCGTGGGCAGGTAGGCGCCGCTGCCGCGACCGTCCTTCTTGTCGGGAATGCCGAAGAGGATGACGGCGGGAATGCCGAGGTCGCGGATGGACTTGACCTCGTCGACCAGGGTGTCGATGGAGAGCTGGAACTGGCCGGGCATGGCGCTGATTTCGGTGCGGACTCCCTTGCCGCCGCGCACGAAGAGCGGGGCGATGAAGCGGTCCGCGGAGAGGCGGGTTTCGCGCATGAGGCGGCGCAGGCCGGGGCGGTTGCGCAGTCGGCGCGGGCGATGATCCGGAAAGGCCATGAGCGGCGTCCGAGCGGGTGTTACAGGGAAACGGGGGCGAAGAAAGACGGGGAACTATAGTCGGGGGCGCGGGCGGATGTCAAGCGATTTGGGGGGGTGAGGCCGGTTGCGATCCTCGCGCGGCAACACCACCTGCTGCTCGTCCCCGTCCCGTCCCATCCCGTCCTCGTCCCGTCCCGTCCCGTCCCGTCCCGTACTCGTACTCGTACTCGTACTCGTACTCGAACACCCAGTGGATTGACCTTCATCGCATACTACCCGCAACTGCACTGCCCTGCAACCCCACCCTGCAACCCCACCCTGCCCCCACCCGGCCCGCACTCGGCCTGCACCCGAACTCGCCTTCGAACGCACAGGGCATTCGAGTACGAGTACGAGTACGAGCACGAGAACGGGTACGAGTACGAGCACGAGAACGACCTGGGCGAGAGGCGCCGAGAATGACGGCGATACCCGCCATGGTAGCCCGATCAGGTTGCGGTCGGGCCGGCGCGCTCGGGGGCCGCAGTATCGACGCGCTCCGGGCCGCGGTCGTCGGCCACGCGCTCCCCGTGGGCAGCCGCGACCCGCGCTTCCTCCGGCGCCAGCGCGAGCGCGCCCGGCTCGGCGGCGAGGGTGAGGGCGCCGTCGGCGGGACCGGTGCCGGCGAGCGAGAGCCGGCCGGCGGCGGCAGTCCCGACGCGCTGCCGGATCGCGCGCGCGGCGCTTTCCAGGCGGGCACGCAAGCGCTCCTCCGTCAGGAAGGCGGTCGCCCGCGCCGCGGCTTCGAGCGGGCCTACGGAACTCGCCGTACCGCACACTTCGAGGGCGGCGGCCGCGGCTTCGCGCGCGGCGGCCGCGACCGGTCGGCCGAGGATCCCGAGCAGCACGAGTTCGGCCCGCGGGTCGGCATAGGCGCCGAGGGCCTCGGCGACGGCGAGGAGGGAGTCGCCCTCGGCGGCGATGGCGAGTTCGAGGAGCGGCGCGAAGGCCGGGGCGTACTTGAGCCGTCCCAGGGCGCGGGCCGCAACCGCCCGCGGCGCCCCGGCGGCCGCCAGGCCTTGCAGCAGGATCGGCCCCACGCGCTCGCTCGGCAGGCGCGTCTCGAGCCGCGCCAGGGCCTCCGCGCGCACCTCCCCCGGCGCCGCGGCCGACGCCGCCAACCGTTCGAGCGCGGGGATGGTGGCGGCATCCGCCAGCCGGG
>JACRIP010000053.1 GCA_016220045.1 Planctomycetota bacterium | reverse complement strand
TCCGTCGTCCCTGTGCATGTCACCCACGCCGCGCACCGTTTCAAAGCGGTTGACAGGGGCGCGGCCGATAACTAGAATCCGGGTTTTCCGGAGCGCAGCTCGGAAAGGCCGGGAGCGTGCCCGACGTGGCGATCGTCGGGGCGGGGATGGTGGGGCGGACCGTTGGGCTGTGCCTGACCCGGCGCGGCGTGCGGGTCGTGGCGGTGACGTGCCGTACGTCGTCGCGCGCCGATGACGCGGCGCGCTTCGTCGGCGGCGGCGCGGTGGCGCTCACGGATGCGGCCGCCGCGGCGACGCGCGGCGAGATCGTGCTCTTGACCACGCCGGACGACGCCATCGCGGAAGTCTGTGCGGCGATTGCCGCGCGCGGCGGGTTCCGGCGCGGCGCGCTGGTCGCGCACACGAGCGGCGCGCTGTCCTCGGAAGCGCTGGCGCCGGCGCGTGCGTGCGGTGCGGCCACCGCCTCGCTGCACCCCCTCCAGACCTTCGCGAACCCGGCCGAGGCCGTCGGGCGGCTGCCCGGCACGCGCTGGTTCTATGAAGGCGAGGAGAGCGCGCTCGCGCGTGTGCGCGCACTGATCGAGGCCTGCGCGGGCGTGCCGATCCCGCTGCGCACCGACGGGAAAGCGCTCTACCACGCCGGCGCGGTCCTGGCCTGCAATTACGCGGTGACGCTGACGGCGCGCGCGGTCGGGCTCCTGACCGCGGCGGGCGTGCCGGCCGCGGAAGCCTTGCCGGCGCTCGTGCCGCTCCTGGCCGGGACGCTGGGAAACCTGGAGCGCGTGGGGCTGCCGCGCGCGCTGACCGGCCCGATCGCGCGCGGCGACACGGCGACCGTTGAGCGGCACCTGGCCGCGCTCGCGCGCGCGCACCCCGAGGATGCGGCGCTCTACCGGCTGCTCGGCGCCGCGACCGTACCCCTTGCCGCGGCCAAGGGCCTGGACGCGGAACGCGCGGCCGCCCTCCGGCGACTCCTGTCCGACCCCACGACCGCCCCCTCCCCCGACCCCGCCCTGACCCCGGGAACAACGAGGCCCTCGCCATGAACATCGTGCTCATCGGATTCCGCTGCACCGGCAAGACCGCGGTCGGCAAGGCGCTGGCCGAACACCTCAAGCTGGAATTCATCGACGCCGACGACTACCTCGAAAAGAAGATCGGGTACTCGATCCGGGACATCTTCGTGAAGCAGGGCGAGTCAAGTTTTCGCCTGATGGAGGCGGAGTCGCTGTCCGAGCTGGCGCGCCTGGATGGGAAGGTGATCGCGGCGGGGGGTGGTGCGGTGCTGTGGTACAAGAACATCCGCAACCTGAAGCGAAACGCGATGCTCGTGCTCCTGGAGGCGGACCCGGTAACGGTGTTCGAGCGGCTGCGGCGCGATCCGCGCACGCCGACCCAGCGGCCGGCGCTGTCCCGCAAGGACATGTACGAAGAGATCGTCGAACAGATGGAACTGCGGCGACCGTACTACAGCCGGGCGGCGGACCACGTGGTGGACACGACGGCGAAGACGCTGGAGATGGTGCTCGAGGAAGTGATGAGCCTGGTGCGCCGGAAGCAGTCGCCCGACGCGGGGTAGGGTGATTGGGTGAGGGGAAACCTACTGGACAACTTCTTGATGCAGGAGCATGATCCTGTCGAGGGACAGACCATGGCCGGCGACGTTTAGGGGTTTTGACGTTTGGGCGTTTGGGTCTGTTGAACGCGCGGATAAGGCCCCGGCCCGCACCATGACCCCGAATCACCCACATCAGGCGAATGCCCGAAACCAGTCCGGCGAGGGACCGAGGATCGGGGATCAGTGGGAGAGCCGGCGCGGGATCCGGGTGTCCAACAGACCCCAAGTCGGGCGATGCCCGAAACCCAAGCGCGCAACGGACGGAACCACAGAGGCTCAGGTCGGGCGATGCCCGAAACCCAAGCGCGCGTCTGGAGGTGCTTCGATTGGGCGATTTGGCGATTGTGTGATTGGGCGATTACGGAGTCGACGCGGTAGCGCTATCCCGCCAAGGCGACGGCCGAAAAGCTTGCCGGGAAAACACGCTTTCAGACATTAGTAGCACAGAGGACACGGAGAACGCTCTCGCTCGGCCGTCGTCGTCTCTGCGTCCTCTGTGCCTCTGTGGTTCGATTCGACCTTCCGACCGTGCGACGATCTTGACGAGCTTTCCAGAAGTTGCCCAGTAGGGATCCAAACGTCTGAACGCCCAAACGCCTAAACGTCGCCCGCCATGGTCTGTCCCTCGACGGGCTGATGATCCGGCACCAAGAAGTTGTCCAGTAGGTTTCCAACCGCCCAAGGCTGCCGGTATCGCCTGACTCGGTTCCTACGACGGGTGCGCACATGGCAGGAGCAGTCCCGATGGCGGCGGGGTCGGCGGTTCGCGCGGATCGGTGCGCGGCGCCGCGGTCGCCGGCGTACGGCGCGGGCCGGCCGCCGCTCAGCGAGTACCTGGTGCACTGCGTGTGGCTGGATCAGCGGCTGCGCGCGGCGGGGCTGACGACGCTGGACGGACGGGCGGTTCGGGTGATCACCCCAGGACACTGGAACCTGGACGGCGGGCCGGATTTCCGGGGCGCGGAGCTCGAGATCGGGGGCGTGCGCACGGCGGGCGAGGTCGAGGTCCACCTCGCGACCGGAGACTGGCGGAGGCACGGTCACGACCGCCAGGCGGCCTACGCGGGCGTGGCGCTGCACGTGGCGCTGACCGCGGACGGCCCGGAAGCGTGGGCGATCGCCGCGGACGGACGGCGCATCCCGACGCTCGTGCTGGACGCGGCCGTGGAACCGCCGATCGAGGAACTGGCGCGGCGGCTCGGACAGGAAGGGTGGCCGCGCGAGCGCTTCGCCGGCGTGGGACGATGCCACCGGGCGGCCGTGGGCCGGCGCGCGCTGCGCGCCTTTCTCGGGCGTTTTCTGGACCGCGCGGGCGACGCGCGGTTCGGGCGGGCCGCGGCGCGCTGGGGCGCGGAGGCGGAGGGCGACGTCGAGGAGTCCTTTCACCGGGGGCTCTTCGAGGCGCTGGGCTATCGCGGGAATGCGGCGCCCTTCCTGGCCCTGGCGCGGGCGCTGCCGCGCCGGCGGCTGGCGCAGCTCGCGCTCGGGGTAGCGCCGGAGGAGCGAGCCGAGCTGATCGAGGCGGTGCTGCTCGACCGCGCCGGACTGCTTTCCGAGTGGGCGGGGACCGGGGCGGTGGGCGCGGCGCGCGCCGGCGCGTGGTCGGCGCACGTCGCGTGCGCCCGCCGGCGCCTGGCGGGAATCGGGGAGATGCCGGAGCCGGTGCTCCGGCCGGAGGCCTGGCGGATGGGCAGCTCGCGCCCGGCGAACGCGCCGGCGCGGCGGCTGGCGGGCGCGGCGCGCCTGCTGGCGGCGACGCCGGCCGGGCCGGGGCTCTTCGCCGAACTGGCCGCGGAACTGGCGGCGGGCGCTGGCGAGCCGCCCGCGCCGCGGCGACTGGCCCGGCTGGAGGCCCGGCTGATTGTCGGGGCCGGCGCGGGGATCTGGGGCGGTGGGGGC
>JACRIP010000357.1 GCA_016220045.1 Planctomycetota bacterium | reverse complement strand
TAGCCCGGCCGCCGGCAACAGCGGCGGGCGGCCGGGCTAAAGCCCGGGACTAAAAACGGAGGTGCGCCAACCGACGGTTTTGGCGGAGACAGGACACTAGGGCGAACCGGGCGACCTGCCGCCTCCCAGCGCTTCGGCCACCTTCCCCACCAACTCCGCACGATTGTAGGGCTTCGGCAGGAACCCCAACGCGCCATCCGCCAGGATGCTCCGCGCTTCGCCGTCGATGCTGTAGCCGGAGGAGACCAGCACTTTGACGGCGGGATTCATCTGACGCAGGGCCGCGAAAGTGTCCCGGCCCCCCAGCTTCGGCATCACGACGTCCAGGATCACGAGATCGATCTGTCCCCCAAGCTCCCGGTAGCGCCCGAGCGCCTCGGCTCCGTCATTGCAGCAGATGGTCTCATGGCCGGAAATCCGCAGCATCTCCGCGGCCAGCCGCAGCACGCCTTCCTCGTCGTCCACCAGCAGCACGCGGGCCTTGGGGACTGCGCCGGGTGCTGCGGCGCTCGCCTCCGCATCGAGGGACATCGCTTCCCCGTGCAAGGGCAGATAGATCGTGAACGTCGAACCCTGGCCCGGTTCGCTCCGCGCCGTGATGCCGCCGCGATGGCTGGCGACGATGCCATGCACGGCAGCAAGCCCGAGGCCCGTGCCCTGGCCCGGGGACTTGGTCGTGAAGAAGGGCTCGAAGAGGTGCTTCTGCGTGTCGGCATTCATGCCGACGCCGGAATCGGAGACGGCGATCCGCAGATAGCGCCCGGGTTCGACGCCCAGCGCGACCGCCTCCGCCTGCCCCAGACCGATCGCCGCCGTCTCGAACCGGAGCTGCCCGCCCGCCGGCATGGCGTCCCGGGCATTCAGGCCGAGATTCAGGAGCATGTCGCGGAGTTGGGGCGGGTCGCCGAGCACCACGGCGTGGCCGGTATCGAAGTGCTGGCGGATCTCGATCCGCTTGTCGATGCTCTGCTGCAGGAGCGACACGGTCTCGCCGATGAGCCGCTGGAGGTCGATGGATTCGGAGCGGTACTTGCCCTTGCGCGCGAAGGCGAGGAGTTGCGCCGTGAGCTCGGCCGCGCGGCGTGAGGAGCTCAGGATCTGCAGCGCGTAACCGCGGAATTTCTGATCATCCAGGCCGGCGAGCAGCAAATCCGCAAAGCCCAGGATGCTGGTGAGCTGGTTGTTGAAATTGTGGGCGATGCCGCCGGCAAGTTGGCCGATGCCCGCCAGCTTCTCCGCTTGGCGGAGGCGGTCTTCCATCTGCTTGCGTTCGGTGATGTCGCGCGAGATGCCGAAGAGCCCGATCAGCTTCCCCTGCGCGTCGAACACGGGTCCCTTGGTGGCCAGGAACGTCCGCTCCACCCCATCCGCGGTGGTGACGTACTCTTCAGCGGTCGAGCTCGTGCCGGCGGCCAGCACCCTGCGGTCCCGATCCATCAGCGCGCGGGCTTGCGCCTCCGGGAAAATGGCCGTCGGATCCCGCCCCACGATTTCGGCCGCGCTCTTGCCGACAAACCGGCACACGGCGGTGTTGACCAGCACGAACCGCCCCGTCAGATCCTTGAGAAAGACCGCGTCCGTAGTTGCCTCCAGGATCGACTGGAGTTGGGACCGGCTCTGCCGCAAGGCCTCCTCCGCGCGCACCCGGGCGTCCACGTCCTGGACGAAGGAGACCGTTCCCACCACGGTTCCAGCGGCGTCGCGCAGCGGCAGTTTCGAATACTGCGCCCAGATGCCCTCCGGGTTGCCACGCCCCGACCATTTCACCAATTGGTTCACCACGGGGATTCCGCTCCGGATCACTTCCAGATCGTGCTCCCGGCCTTGTTGGGCGACCTCCCGCTGGCCGACGAGCTCGAACGTGGTCATGCCGAGGATCTGCTCCGTGGGCAGCCCCACGAATCGGGAAAACGCCGCATTCACGTGGATGAAGTGGTCGTCGCAGCTCTTGCAGGCGATCATCACGGGTGCGGCGTCAAGGATGGCCTGAAAGTCGTGGTGCGCGTTCGCGAGCGCGGCCTCCGCGGCGCCGCACGCGCTCGAATCGCCCGCGCGGGGCGGCTCCCCGGGACTCCGCTCCGCCCGGATTTGCCCGGCGCGGAGCTCCGGCTCGCCGCGCTCGGCGCTCCCCGCGCCGGCCAGCGCGCGAAGGACGTCATCCAGGCTTGCGCCCTCGGGCAGGGCGTCGATGACTTGCTTCGCTGCGTTTTTGACCGACATGAAGCACCTCCACCCTCGCGGGACCGAACGGCCGGGCCGTCCGCGTCCCAATCGATCGCTCTTCACGAAACGCGCCGCAGGCGAGGGCCGCACCCCCCGCCCGACCCGGCCTTTTCCGGCGCTTCCGCTTCCAGACGCCGATGAGCATACGGGTTTCGTCACGTGATCCGACCGGGCCTATAGCATGGGAACTCGTCCGCCGTCAAGCGAAGGGCGCGAGGGGGTGCAGGTCCGGGATTGCGCAACCACGACTGAACCACAGAGACTCAGGTCGGGCGATGCCCGGAACCCAAGCGCAAGTCTGGCGGTGCGTCGATTGGGCGATTTGGCGATTGTGTGATTGGGCGATTACGGAGCTGACGCGGTAGCGTTATCCCGCCCATGCGACTGCCGAAAAGCTTGCCGGAAAAACACGCTTTCGGACATTAGTAGCACAGAGATGCAGGGCGGCGGGGCCGCAGCCGAAGGGAGCCATCGGTAGCGCGGATTGTAGATTTCGGATCTCGGATTGCCGAATGTCGATTGTCGATAGTCGATTCCCCATGCGACCCCTGGGAGCGCGAGCGTCCTCGCCCGCGCCGCCGGGTCTGTGGGGTTGCGTTCCGCTCTGGGAGCCGTCGCGGGAGGCGTGGGGCAGAATCATCGCGGAAGGACACGACGCCAGAGACTAGTGTCCTGTCAACATCGATTCTTCCGTTCGGCGTAGGGGCGCCTCGTGAGGCGCCCCGAGGGGCCACGGATTGAACGACCCCAAGCAACGACGTTGACGGGACACAAGTGTCCCGTCTCCGCTACCCCCCGCTGGTTGGGGTAGGGGCGGACCCCTGTGTCCGCCCCGCCTGCCAAGGCCGATTGCGGCGCCAGGGCGGACACGGGGGTCCGCCCCTACCGCTGCCGGGAACTGCTCGAATCGGCGTAGACGTGACCCTAGGGGGCGCCCCCCTCCAGCAGCCCGTTCTCCGCGAAGCTGTAGTACCCGTCCCCGCCGATGATCACGTGGTCAAGAAGCTGGATGCCGAGCAGCCGCCCGGCCTCGCGCAGCCGCGCCGTGACCTCGACGTCCTCCGCGCTCGGCTGCGGATCGCCCGAGGGATGGTTGTGCGCGATGATCACCGCCGCCGCCCGCGCCTCGATCGCCGGCGCAAAGGTCTCCCGCGGATGCACCAGGCTCTGGTCGAGCGTGCCGGAAGTCACCGCCGCTTCGCGGATCAGGTGATGCCCGGAGTCGAGCAGCAGTGCCAGGAACTCCTCGCGCCGCGCCCCGCGCAGCCGCGGCGCCAGGTGGCGACAAACGTCGGCGCTCGACGCGATCTTCACTCCCGGTCGCAACCCCGCCCCGCCCAGCCGCCGCGCCAGCAGGAACGCCGCCCGCAACGCCGCGGTCTTCGCCGGACCGATCCCCGGCACGCGCGCGAGCTCGGCCGTGCCCCACTCCGCCGCACCCGCCAGCCCCCCCGCACGATCCAGCAGCCGCCGCGCAAGGTCGCGCGCCGAGAGCCACGGCCGCCCGGACTGGATCACCAGCGCAAGCAGTTCCTCGTCCGTCAGCCCCGCTTCCTCCCCCGCCAGCACCCGCTCCCGCGGGCGCAGCGCCGCCGGCAGGTCGCGCATCCGCCGCGGCGCCCGCGCATAGGCGCAACTCGCCGCCACCGGACAGCGCGGACACTCGGGTACCAATCGGCAGACGCCCGCCGGGTCGCGCTCGTCCGTGAAACGCGCGAGCGCCTCCGCCACGGTTGCCGGCGCGACCCCGACGGCCGCGGCGACGCGACGGACGTCGCCGGAACGGCCGTACCGTTCGAAGAGCGGGCGCAGCCGCGCGGCGATCGCCACCTCGATCTCCGCCACGCCCTCCCGGCCGCCGGCCGCTCCGGCCACCCCGCCCGCGCTCCCGGCCGCGCTCGCTCCCCCCGCCGCGTCCCGCACCCCGACGGCGGACATGCCCGCGGCCGCAGGCCCGCCGGGGGACGCCTCATGCCTCCCGACCCACGCCGCGACGGCCGCATACCACGCCCGCCAACCCAACGCTCGCGCCACGCGCCCTACTCCTTGCCGGAGAACCGAACGACCTCGAGCTCGAGCGACCGCGTCGCCTCCGCGGCCAGCGCGGCCAACGGGTCCGGCCCACCCGGCGCGCTCCACCCGATCGCCATCAGGTGTTCGCCCCAGCGACCGCGCAGCCACGGCACCAATCGCGCCGCGCCCGGCGGCGCCGCGTACGAGGCGACGGGCGCTCCCCAACTCGCCGCCGCGCCCGACGCGCCGGCGCCGTCGCCGCCCGCGACGGCCGGCGCCTCCCGCGTCTCCCCGGCCGCCAGGT
>JACRIP010000332.1 GCA_016220045.1 Planctomycetota bacterium | reverse complement strand
GGGTTTCGGCGGCCGGGGCGGGTCGCCGGCCGGGGAGCCGCCGGGCGTGACCGGCGGCAGCGGCGAGGTCACGTCCACGCTCGCCATCGCCGAGTCGAACTTGGCGGAGAGCGACCAGCGGCCGGTGAACTCCCTCAGGAAAAGCAGGTAGGGCGCGACGGCGGCCAGGAAGGTCAACGTGAAGAGCGCGGCGCGGCCGCCCGCGCGGAGCCGCCCGTCCTCGCTCCGCCACGCGCCCGCCAGCAGCCAGAGCCCGCCGACCGCGGCGAGCAGGAGCCCATCGGGGCGGGTCAGGTAGCCGCCCGCGGCCGCCGCTCCCGCCAGCGCGCCCGCCCCCCAGCGCCGCGCGCGCACGGCTTCGACCGCCCAGAAGACGGTGCAGGCCGCGAAAAAAAGATACGTTCCGGTGGTGAGCACCGTCGCCGACTGGCGGACGGCGTGCGGCGAGACGGCGTAGAGCAGGGTCGCGAGCACGGCCTCGCGGCGGCCGAAGACGCGCTCCGCGGTGAAGAAGATCGGCAGCGCGGCGAAGGAGGCGAGCAGGATCGACACCAGCCGGGCGGCGGCTTCCCAGTCGGGGAGGAGGAGATAGGCGAAGCTGATGAGCCACGGGTAGGCCGGGTGGTAGGGGTGGCGCAGCGCCGCGGCGTGCTGTCCGAGGTGGTGGAGTTTCGCCAGCTCGACGTACTCCGGTCCGTCGCTCGAAATCGAGGCCGCGCGGAGGGCGGAGGCGGTGCGCAGCGCGAGCGTCAGCGCGAGGAGGAGGAAGGCCAGGACCCAGGCGTTTTCCAGCGCACGGGTCCACGGGCGCCGGCGCCCGGCAGGGGGTGGTGCAGGCATCACCGGGGTCGCGGCTCCTCAGGGTCGCCGGTCGGGCGCGGCGGCGGGCGGGGGGCGAGGAACTCGGGCGACAGGGCGTCGGCGACGCGGCGCGCGAACAGCTCCTCGCCGGCGGCGGAGGTATGCACGCTGTCGGTGAAGTACTCGGGTTGCTTCGGGTAATCCCGGTAGAAGTCGAGAACGGGAACGGAGAATTCCCGGCCGGCCGCGCGGCCGATCTCGACGGTGGAATTCAGCGCGGCGACGAAGCTCTCAGGCTGCAGGCCATAGAGCTTGGCGAGGGTATAGGGTGAAATGCGGGCGCGCTGGAGGTCCTCGGCGGTGCGCATCGCGGGCTCGACGAGCGTGGCCTGGGTGATCAGGAGCACGCGGGCGCCGTCGTCGCGCGCCATGCCGATCAGCGCGCGCAGGTTGCGCCGGAACGCCCGGGGACCGAACTCGGGACAGGCGGCGGCGAGGGGGCGCTGATCGTTGGGCGAGAAGAGCCGGTCGGCGACGTGGGTGAGTCCCTGATAGGCCGCCGAGTGATTGAGGAGCCAGGAGGAGATCTCGCCCTGCGTACGGATCGGGCGGAGCGCGCTCAGGCCGCGGCCGGGGGCCAGGTCCGCGTAGTAGAGCAGTTCGTTGATGCCGTGATAGACGATCACGGCGTCGGGCGAGAGGTCGGCGATCCGGGTCGTGTAGTCGATCAGCGACTCGAAGGTGGTGTAGCCGGGAACGCCGGCGTTGACCACCTCGAAGCGGCGCAGCGGGTAGGCGGCGGCGAGCCGCGCTTCGAGCAGGGCGCACCAGGTCCCCTCGTCGCCGACGGCATGGCCGAAGGTGGTCGAGCCGCCGAGGCAGACGATGCGGAAGGTCCCGGGCGGCTTGACGGCGGCGATTTCCTGCCCGCGGAAGCCGAGCGAGTTGATGGTGATGGCACGCGGGGGGCGATCGTCGTGGTAGGCGATCAGGCGGGTGCCCGGAACCGGCGCCTTGTTCAGGTAGGGATGCGACTCATAGAGCAGGAGGGAGGGGTAGCGTTCGTTCGTGACCTTGCCCTTGGCGAAGCGCACGATCCGGCAGACGCCTTCGGAGCCCAGGAGCACCAGGAGCACGACGACGGCGGCGAACGCCAGCTTGCGCCGGACGGGGATCGCGGCGAGCTCGGCCTCCGTGGCGCCGGCCGCGGACACCGGGTCGGCGGGGCCGCCGGTCGGGGCGACGGGGTCGGCGTCTTGCGGCATGGAAGCTGGCCCTCCGCCGGATCGGGTCACCACAGAGGATACAGGAAAAGCCCGAGCGGGGAGCTCGCGGACAGGGCCATCAGGCCCCCGAGCAGGAGCAGCACCAGGAGGAGCGGGATCATCCACCACTTTTTTTCGTGGCGCAGGAAGAGCCAGAACTCACGCACGAGCGAGGGGCGCGCCATGGTCGAGGTCCTTGGGGAGCGCAGAGGGGTCAGACGGCCGCGCGCGGGCCGGCTTCGAGCGCCCGGCTGTGGGCGAGCGCGGCCGCGTGGTCCACGGTCTCGGCCTTCGCGGTGACGATGCAACGGCCCATGATCAGTACGTCGATTCCCGTATGGACGAAGGTCTTCCACGCATCCTGGGGGGTGCAGACGATCGGCTCGCCGCGCACGTTGAAGGAGGTGTTGAGCACGACCGGCACGCCGGTCAGGCGCCCGAACTCGCGCAGCACGCCGTGGAAAAGCGGGTTGGTCTGGGCGGTCACGGTCTGGACGCGCGCCGAGCCGTCCGCGTGGGTCACGGCCGGGATCTGGGACCGGCGCTCGGGTCGCACCTGGGGGACCAGCAGCATGAACGGAGCATCCATGCCGGCCGGCATGTCGAACCATTCATGGGCGTGCTCTTTCAGGACGGCCGGGGCGAAGGGGCGAAAGGCCTCGCGGTACTTGACCTTCGCGTTGATCGTGTCCTTCATGGCGGCAGATCGCGGGTCCGCGAGGAGCGAGCGGCTGCCGAGCGCGCGCGGACCGAATTCCATCCGGCCCTGGAACCACCCGACCACCTTCCCCTCCGCGATGTAGCGTGCGGTGCGGCGCACCAGGTCTTCGTCATCGTCGGCGGTCGCGTAGGCCGCGCCGTGCGCGTGCAGGGTCGCGACGATCTCGGCGTGGGAGAAGGCGGGGCCGAAGAGCGCGTGGTCCATGACCTGGCGGCGCGGCTGACGCAGGACGGCGTGATAGAGGTACAGGGCGGCGCCGAGGGCGCCCCCCGAATCTCCGGCCGCGGGCTGGATGAAGACGTTGTCGAAGCCGCATTCCTGGCGGATGCGCCAATTGGCGACGCAGTTGAGGGCCACGCCGCCGGCGAGGCACAGGTTGCGCAGGCCGGTCGCGCGTTGCACGTGGCGCGCCATGCGCACGAGGATCTCCTCGACCACGGCCTGGCCGGAGCGCGCCACGTCGCGGTGGAACTCCTCGATTTCGCCCTCGGGCGGCCGCGTGGGCCGGCCGAGCAGGGCCTCCCAGCGAGCGTTCACGGTCCGCCGCGAGGAACGCAGGAAATCGAAGTACTTCATGTCGAGGCGCAGGCTGCCGTCCGGCTTGAGATCCACGACCTGCCAGAGCCGGTCCACGTAGAGCGGACGGCCGTAGGGTGCAAGCCCCATCACCTTCCACTCGGCGTCGTTGACCTGGAACCCCAGGTAGCTGGTCAGCGCGCTGAAGAGGAGTCCGACCGAGTGCGGGAAGCGCAGTTCCTGGCTCAGCGTGAGCTCGGTGCCACGCCCGATTCCCCAGGCCGTGGTCGTCCATTCCCCCACGCCGTCCGCGGTCAGTACGGCCGCTTCGTCGAAGCCCGAGACATAAAAGGTACTGGCGGCGTGGGAGAGATGGTGGGTGGAGTAGTAGATCTCCTTGGAGATGCCGAGCAGGTCCTGGATTGCGGCGGCGACGTGCAGCTTCTTGCGCAGCCACACCGGGACGCTGCGGGTCCACGGCGAGAGCGTGAACGGCCATTGCGCCAGGACGGATTCGAGGATGCGATTGAATTTGACGAGCGGCTTCTCGTAGAAGACGGTGTAGTCCACCTCGCGGCCGGTAACGCCGGCTTCCTGCAGGCACCAGCGCACGGCGTTTTCCGGCAGCTCGTCGTCGTGCTTGCGGCGCGTGAAGCGTTCCTCTTCGGCGGCGGCCACGATGCGTCCGTCCTGCAGCAAGGCTGCGGCCGAGTCGTGGTAATGGCAGGAAATCCCGAGCACGAGCATGGGGAGCGTTGCCTGTTGGTGCCGTCGGCGGGAGGAGGCGGGTCAGAACGGCCGCCGCGCGCGTTCTAAGGTGGATTCTGGAGAGGAGATGTCCTCCCAGTAGCTCGGTCGCGAGGGCTCCAGCCGGAGGCGGAGCGGATCCCACCAGCGCAGGAGGGCGAAGGGTGGCAGCAGGACGAAGTACAGGAACGTCAGGAGGACCCGGGTCATGACCTCACCGACGGCCGTGCCCGCGGCCATCCACGCGCGTTGCAGCCGGCGTCCGCGCGCGGGTGCGACGAGGCACACGAAGAGGGCGGCGGTTCCGCAGCCCCACGCGAGGCAGGCGGCCACCTGGCGCCCGCGCCCGCACCATACGGGATCGGCGCCCGCGCCGGCCGGGGATCCCAGGTACCAGAGGAGTGCGCCCAGGAGGCCGAACCCGCCCAGCAGGGTAAGGCCGAAGCGCCGGACCTCGCCGGGAGGCGGATCTGGACGGTCCATCGATGGGAAACCTACTGGACAACTTCTTGATGCCGGATCGTGATCGCGTCGAGGGACAGACCCTGGCGGGCGACGTTTGGGCGTTTGGGCGTTTAGAGGTTTGGGGTCTCAGGAGTGGAAGGGCGACGGACGATAGCATACCGCCCCGACCCCGTCAATCGGGATTGCCCGCCGCGCCTCAGGCGGCGGGGAGCGTGGTCGTGCCAGTGAGCCTTCAATGTCGATTCGATGGGTGACGCAGGGGCGCCTCACGAGGCGCCCCTACGTCACCTGCCGAATCAACGTAGAAGGCTCACTAATAGGCGTCGCCGAAGAGCATCACCCAGGCGGTCTTGAACGCGATCTTCAGGTCGAGCAGGACCGACCAGTTCTCGATGTAGTAGACGTCGAGCTTGACCATCTCGTCGAAGGAGAGGCGGTTGCGCCCGCTGACCTGCCAGAGCCCGGTGATCCCCGGATTGACCTCCAGCCGGCGCCGGTGCCATTCCTGGTAGATGTCCACCTCGTACTGGATCGGCGGGCGCGGGCCGATCACGCTCATCTCGCCCTTCACGACGTTGAAGAGCTGCGGCAGCTCGTCGAGGCTGAACTTGCGCAGGAAGCGCCCGATGCCGGTGACGCGCGGATCGCTCGTCATCTTGTAGACCTGCGCGGAGCCGCGCTGCTCGACCGCGGCCTCGGCGCCCTGCACCCAGGCCTTCGCGAATTCCTCGTGCCGCGCCTCGCCGGCGGCGACGTACATCGTGCGGAATTTGTAGCAGGTGAAGATCCGGCCGCCCTTGCCTACGCGCGCCTGGCGGAACAGCACCGCCCCCGGGGAGCTCAGGCGGATGAGGAGGGCCGCCAGCGCCATGATCGGGGAGAAGATCAGAAGAAGACCTGATGCCAGGGCGAGGTCGAGCGCGCGCTTGACGGCGACGTTGAGGCCGGTGATGTTGTTGCGCTTCATTCCGAGCAGGGGCACGCCGCCGAGGCTGTCGAGGTTGAGCCAGTCCACCAGCATGGCGTAGAGGTCGGGGACGATCTTCCAGGAGATCTTGGCTTCGAGGCAGACCTCCAGCAGCTCGCGAATCGCGGCGCGTTCCGCGCTCGGCATGGCGATCCAGACTTCGTCGAGAGCGTGCTCGCGGAGGAGCACGGCGAGGCGGTCGGCGGTGCCGAGGAAGGGGCGGTCGGGGAAGCCGGGGCGCGAGGCGGGCGGGGCGATGACCGGGGTCGCGACGGCGACGGCGAGGGCGCTGCCGCTGCGGGGGGCCGGCGCCGGCGGAGCGGAGGCTTCGGGCGCGGCGCCCGCGCGCGCCGGCGCCGGTTCGCCGATGATGCCCACCAGGTCGTAGCCGATCTCCGGGCGGTGGGCGATCTCGCGCGCCAGCTTCTCGGCCGCCGCCTCGGTGCCGATGATGGCGAGCCGGATCAGGCTGTTGGTGCCGGCGAGCACGCGCATCCGCGTGCGCTGGACGACGACCCGGCAGAGGAAAGACCCGACCAGGGCGAGCGGGACGAAGAAGAGCAGGGCGCCGCGCGAGTAGCTGAAGCCGCGCGCGAGCGAGTGGGCGGCGAGGATGAAGAGGGTGCCGTAGAATACCCCCTTGGTGAGGACGAGCGCGGTGTCCACCAGGCGGTGGGTGCCTGCGTAAGCCCCGCTGGCGCGGAAGATGACGAGCCAGGCCGCCACCAGCATCGGCATCAGGTAGGCGTAGGCTTCGAGCGTGCCTGGGTCTTCCTGCTTGTCGAAGTAGGGCGAAAACAGGACGAAGCGCAGCCACAGGGAGAGGGCGTAGGCCGCGACCAGGGCGCAGGCGTCGGAGACGAGGAGCATGACCTTGAAGGCATACTCCCGTTTCTGGACCATCGGCGGCGCTCCGGGGGGAGGTGGGGGGGCGAGCGGGCGAGAACGGGTAGGCTAGCGGGAGGTTGGGGGGCTGTCAAGGGCCACGAAGGGAGGCGAAGGGCCACGAAGGGAGCACTGGAACACGAAGGGCCACGAAGCGGGAAGCACGAAGGACCACGAAGGGGGGCCGCGACGGGCGGCGT
>JACRIP010000339.1 GCA_016220045.1 Planctomycetota bacterium | reverse complement strand
TGATTGGGTGATTGGGTGATTGGGTGATTGGGTGATTGGGTGATTGGGTGAGAGAATAGCGTGCCGGGGACGTAATCACCCAATCGCCCGATCACCAAATCACCCAATCGATGGGGGAGCAAGCTTCGCCCGCGCCGGGCGATGTGCGAGCTACCCCTGCATCCGGCGGATGATCGCGTCGGCCATCTGGCTGGTGCCGACCGCGCTCGGGTCGTTGCGGTCCGCCTTCATGTCGTAGGTGACGTCCTTGCCCGCGCGAATGACGTCGGCCACGGCGCGATCCAGTTTCTCGGCGGCCGCGGTCTCGCCCAGCCAGCGCAGCATGAGCACGCCGGAGAGGATGACCGCGGTGGGGTTGACCTTGTTCTGGCCCTTGTACTTCGGCGCGCTCCCGTGGACCGCCTCGAAGAGCGCGACGCCGTCGCCGATGTTCGCGCCCGGCGCCACGCCGAGGCCGCCGACGAGCCCGGCGCAGAGGTCGCTCATGATATCGCCGTAGAGATTGGGGAGCAGCAGCACGTCGTAGAGCTCGGGCTTCTGCACGAGCTGCATGCACATGGCGTCCACCAGCACCTCTTCGTACTTGATGTCCGCGTACTCCTTCGCAACCTCGCGCGCGGTGGCGTAGAAGAGGCCATCGGTGAACTTCATGATGTTCGCCTTGGCGATGGCGGTGACCTTCTTGCGCTGGTACTGGCGGGCGTAGTCGAAGGCGTACTTGGCGACGCGGCGGGTGGCGGAGACGGAGATCGGCTTGATGGAGACGCCGGAGTCGGGCTTGATCTTCTTGCCGCCGGCCTTCTCGACCGCGTCGATGACCGCGGCGCAGCCCGGCGTGCCCTTCTCGAACTCGATGCCGGCGTAGAGGTCTTCGCTGTTCTCGCGCACGATGACAAGGTCGATGTTCTGGTAGCGCGAGCGCACGCCGTCGTAGCTCCGGCAGGGGCGGACGCAGGCGAAGAGGTCGCACTTGTGGCGCAGGGCGACGTTGACGGAGCGGAAGCCGGTGCCGATGGGCGTGGTGACCGGGCCCTTGAGGGCGACCTTGTTCTTGAGAACGGAGGCGACGGTGGCATCGGGGAGCGGCGTGCCGGCCTGCTCCAGGATGTCGACGCCGGCGTGGGCGATTTCCCAGGCGATCTTGACGCCGGTGGCGTCGATGCAGCGGCGGGCGGCTTCGGAGACTTCGGGACCGATGCCGTCGCCGGGCATCAGGGTAACCGTGTAGGACATGGCGCTTCCTCCGGGGGATAGAGGCGTGGGGTCGAGGGGCGAAATGGGAATCAGACCATACCCGAGGCGGGAGTGCGTGTCAAGAAAGAGGGCCACGAAGGGACGACGGGAACACAAAGGGCCACGAAGCGGAGAACACGAAGGGCCACGAAGGCGGGGCCTGTCGATCTTCCCGGGTTTCGGTCGCCTCTTGGTGGCCCTTCGTGGTCCGGTATTCGTGGCCCTTCGTGTTCCCGTCGTCGGTTCGTGGCCCTTCCTCCCGCTTCGTGGCCCTACCTCCCCGCGGCCACCGGCGCGCCCGGCGCCTCCGCCGCGACGAAGGGCGGCGGCGCCGGCACGGCCAGCGGCTCCGGCCCGTCGGCGCCCGCGCCGAGCAGGTCGCGCGTCAGCTCCTCCTCAGGGACTCCCTTGAGGTCCCAGACCAGCCCGCAGAGCGCGAGCGCCTTCAGCCCGTAGTACGTGAGGTCGATCTCCCACCAGTAGAAGCCCATCTTCGCGGCATGCGGATAATGGTGGTGGTTGTTGTGCCAGCCCTCGCCCAGCGTGATCAGCGCGAGGAACAGGTTGTTGCGGCTCTCGTCGGTGGTCTGGAAGCGCTTGCTGCCGAGCTGGTGGGCGAGGGAGTTGATCGTGCCGGTGCCGTGGAAGAGCAGGATGGTGGAGATGACGAAGCCCCAGACCAGCATCTGCCAGCCGTTCGTGCCGAGCTGCGGCGCGACCGTCCCGAGCAGCGCGCCGAAGCCGAGCATCGCCAGCGCGTAGAGGGCCGGAACCAGCGTGTCGTAGCGGTCGAGGAAGCGCAGCTCAGGGAAACGCTGGAGATCGGCGACCATCTTCACGTGGGTCGGGAAGTTGGCCTTCGCCATGATCCAGCCCATGTGGCTCCACCAGAAGCCGTGCTGCACCGGCGAGTGGACGTCGGGCGGCTGGTCGGAGCGCACGTGATGCAGCCGATGGTGGGCGGCCCACCACATCGGTCCGCGCTGCACCGTGGTTCCGCTCCAGATCCCCATCACGAGCTGGAAGGCCCGCGACGTCCGGAAGGAGCGGTGCGAGAAGTAGCGGTGCAGGAACCCGGTGACCGCGAACATGCGGACCACGTACAGGGCGAGCGCCGTGCCGACCGCGACCCAGCTCCAGCCCACCCAGTAGACCGCGCCGCAGGCGAGGTGCATCAGCAGGAAGGGCAGGGAGCGCACCCAGTCGAGGCTCTGGTCCTCGGGCGCCGCCAGCGCCTCCGCCGCCGCGGCGGAATCGAACCACGCGGTCATGGAGGCGACGAAGCTCTTCTTTTGCTGGTTCTGCATGGGTTCCTCGCGAACCGGGCCCCGCGCCGCGGCCAGGTAACTGCCGTAGGCGTCGCCCGTGCGGGGGCGGCCGCCCGGCCTGCTCTGGACCCGCCGGCGCTGTTGCCTCCACCGTATCCCCGTGCCCGGCGCGGGGCCAGCCACAGGTGGGCCCCGTGTGCCACGGGCGCGTCATTTTTTGCGTGGCGCGGGTGTGACGCGGCGCCGGGGGACGGCGGGGGCGGGAGTTGGGGCGGGGTCCGGGTGCATGTCCGTTCATGCATCTCGACCGAACCGGCCATACTCAGCGAAGCCACTGCCTTCGTCGTGCTCGTGTCTCGTACTCGTACTCGAATGCCCTGGGCGTTCGAGTACGAGTACGAGTACGAGATACGAGCACGACGGAGGCCAAGTCGCCGATGCGTGCGGGCGGTACGGTCGGGATGCAGGTCCGGACATGCACCCGCGGGGTCCCGAGAGGTTGACGCCGCGGCGCGCCGGGGCTAGGATAGGCCCCGGTTCCGCCGGAGGCTGCGCGTGAAACGATACGTCCGTCCGTCGCTCAAGAAACCGGTCTCGATCTTCGTCGCCATCCTGGCGCTCACCATCGGGCTTTCGGTGCTGTGGAACGTCGTGCTGTCGGCGGACTACGAGCGCATCCGCGCGCTCGCGCAGGCGGAGTCGAGCGAAGCGGGTTCCGCGCACTGGTTCTACCTCTTCCTGGGTACCGCGCTCTTCCTTACGATCATCCTGCTCGTGATCTGGTTCGCGGTCGGGCTGTTCGCCGCCGTGAAGCTGAACCAGCGGCTCTCCCTCTTCCTGGCGACGGTGAGCCACGAGCTGAACTCGCCGCTCTCGGCCATCAAGCTGTACGCGCAGACCCTGCGTCATCCGGAGCTGGCGGCGGCGGAGCGCGGGCGGTTCGTCGAGACCATCCTGGCGAACGTGGACCGGCTGTCGCGGCAGATCCAGAACATCCTGCGCGCGGCGCAGGAGGACCAGGACCAGTTGGAGCCGGCGCTGGCGGAGGTGGATCTCGGGAGTTTCCTTGAGGCCTTCGTGGCGGAGACGCGCGTGCTGGTGGAGCGGCGCGCCCCGGGCGGGACCTTGGCCCTGGAAGACGGCCGCAACGTGCGCGCGCGGCTCGATTCCGGGCTGTTCCGGCAGGTGCTGGACAACCTGGTGGACAACGCGGTGAAGTACGCCGGGAAGGAGCCGCCGGCGATCGTGATCCGCGCCGGGCAGGACCCCGACGGCATCAGTTTCGTCGAGGTCGCGGACAACGGACGCGGCATCCCGCCGGACCGGATGCCGTGGCTCTTCGAACGCTTTGAGCGCATCGAGGATGAGGACCCGAGCCGGCGGCGCGAAGGGATCGGCCTGGGGCTGTCGATCGTCCGCTCGATCGTGCTCCTGCACGGCGGTACGGTGGACGCGCGCAGTCCGGGGCTGGACCTGGGGACGACGATCCGCATCACCCTGCCCGCGTTGCGGGAAACGGAGGCGCTGGCGTGAGCCACATCCTGGTGGTCGAGGACGAAAAGGACCTGGCCGAAGGCATCGCCTTCAACCTGCGCAACGCGGGCTACCACGTGACGCTGGCGCCGGACGGCGAGCAGGCGCTCGATCTCCTCCGGCACAACACCTACGACCTCGTGCTGCTCGACCTCATGCTGCCGGGCATGGACGGCCTGGCCGTGACCGAAGAGGCGCGCAAGGCGGGGATCTACAGCCCGATCGTCATGCTCACCGCGAAGGGGCATGCGGAGGACGTCGTGCGCGGGCTCAATGCCGGTGCCGACGACTACGTGACCAAGCCCTTCGACATCGACCAGTTGATGGCGCGGGTGCGCGGCTTCCTGCGGCGCCAGGTCTGGGGGCGCGCGGGCGGCGGCGGCGCGGCGGCGGCGGGAGCGGGCGGGGCGCCGGCCCAGCCGCTCCTCTCCTTCGGCAAGTGCTGGGTGAACTTCACCACCTACCGCGCGCTCGGCGCGGACGGCAGCGAGCTCGAGCTGTCGGCGAAGGAGGCGAAGATCATGCAGGTCTTCGCGGCGCGCGAGGGTGCGGTGATCACCCGAGGGACGCTCCTCCAGGAGGTATGGGGGCTGCCGGCGACCTTCGAGACGCGCACGGTCGAGAATTTCATCCTGCGGCTGCGGAAGTATTTCGAGGTGACGCCGTCGAGCCCGCGGCACATCGTCTCGGTGCGCGGGATCGGGTACCGGTTCGAGCGGTGAGGGGGCGGCGCGCCGCCGCCGCGCCGCGGACGGAACGAAGCCACGAGCGAAGCCAGGAAGGTGAGCCCATGCCGTACACGCCGATCGTCGCCACCCTCGCCTACGTACTGTCGCCGGACCGCCGGCAAGTGCTCATGATCCATCGCAATGCGCGGCCGGGCGACCTGCACCTGGGGAAGTACAACGGCCTGGGCGGCAAGATGGAGGCGGGGGAGGGGGTGGTCGCGTGCGTCCGCCGCGAGCTGCGGGAGGAGGCGGGGATCGAGTGCGCGGAGCTCTCGTTGCGCGGTACGATCAGCTTCCCGGAGTTCGGCAAGCAGGGCGAGGACTGGTTGGTGTTCCTCTTCCGGGTGGAGCGGTTCAGCGGCGAGCCGCACGGCGCGAATCCGGAAGGGACGCTGGAGTGGGTGCCGCTGGCGCGCCTTGGGGAGCTGCCGCTCTGGGACGGGGACCACCGGTTCCTGCCGCTGGTCTTCGACGACGACCCGCGCGCGTTTCACGGGGTGATGCCCTACCGGGAGGGCAAGGCGCAGAGTTGGACCTGGGAGCGGGTGTGAGATGCGCGTCGGGCGATGGGCGGTGGACCGCGTGGAACCCGCAGTCTTGTAGGGGCGGGTCTGGTGCCCGCCCCATGGTGGCAGGGCCGGCAACTGTTGGCTGGTCGGCCACGATGGGGCGGCCACCAGGGAGGGCCCCTACCGGACGATTGTCGCCCGGTGTCGCGCGGTGGGACCGGCGCGACACCCGTGCGACTGCCTCTGAAGTCGGCCTTTCGGACGCGTCCCGGGGCGGCGCGCGCGGATTGCCGTGCGATCAGGGTATCGCCCGAGTACCTGGAGGAGCGAACATGGACGCGTCGCGCCGCTCGCCGTCGGGGAGCGGCAGGATCTGGGCCGGCATCCTCCTCGCTTTCGTCCTGGGGCCGGCGTCGCGCGCCCTTGCGGAGTCGCCGCCGCCGCTCCTGGTCGAAGAGTTCGCCGCGGCCGGCGCGTGGGAGGTTCCGCCGGGTTGGACGCGCGGGGTCGGCGCGCAGAGCGGGAATGGACCGGCGGCCGCGTCGGGCAGTGCCGCGGGCCGCGCCGGCGAGGGGAGCTGCCTGCAGCTCTCCGGGGTGGCGGAGACCGGCACCTGGTGGCTGGTCGAATCGGCCGCCTGTCCGGTGGCCGCCGACCGCGACGTGCGCCTCTCCGCCTGGATGGCGACCGACGAGGTCCGGGCCGAAGGCCGGCAGTTCGCCAACTGCAACCTGCTCCTGACCTTTCGGGACCGGGAGGGCCGGCGGGTGCCGGTGAGCGGCCTGCCCTTTCTGACGACCCCGCCGCTTTTCGGCACCCAGGCGTGGACGGCCGTGGCCCGGCGCGTCACCGTTCCGCCGGGCGCCGTCGAAGCCCGGGTCGCCTGCTTCCTCTCCTGCTCCGGCGTCGCGCGTTTCGACGACGTGCGCCTGGAAGAAGTCCCGCGCCTGGAGTGGCGCACGCTCGAGGAGGGGCGCTACCGCTACCGCCATCTGCCGGGCGACGAGATCGCGGCGGAGACGCGCCGCGCGAACGCGGCCTTCCTGGAGGAGCTGGAGACCCGCACCGGGCTCGCCGCGTTGCCGCAGGTCGAGTACTGGAAGTACCCGACGCTCGCCCTGAAGGCGGAGCTCACCGGCGTGCCGGGGAACGCGCACGTCGACCGTGCCGCGCCCCGCATCCACTCGATCTGGGGCGGGGATCGGCACGAGGTGGTGCACCTGCTGTTGCGGCCGCAGGGGGACCCGCCGGCGGTGCTGGGAGAGGGAATCGCGGTCTACTTCTCGGGGGGCTGGCAGGGCAAAGGCCTGGCGACGGCGCTGCGCGAGCGGGCCGCGGGGGGCCGGAGCGTCGCGATCGGCACGATTCTCAGTACCCGGGACTTCCGCGCGCACGACGACGATCTGACCTACCCGACGGCCGGGCACTTCGTGGAGCGTCTGGTGGCGCAGGTCGGTTTGCCGCGGGTGCTGGAGCTTTTTCGCGCCACCTCCGGGCTGGAGGACCCGGCGGCCTTTCGGGAGGCGTTCGGGCGCGTGATCGGGTGCTCGCCGGAGGAGGTGCCGGGGCGGTGAAGAGAGACGTAGAGCGGGATTGTCACCGTTTTTCGTGGAGCGAATAGTGGTGACTGTCCCGCCCTACGGCCCGGTCCGCTCTCCGTCAAACTTGAGAGCAGCCGTACTTCACAGCAAGTCGGCGTAGGCCCGCCGGCCGTGTAATACGCGATAGACGCGGACGTTCGAACCCCTCACCTTGTAGAAGATCAAGTACGGCCCCTGCGTCAGGAATCGGAAGCCGAGCCGTCGCAGACGTGCATCGTGTGGTATCGCTCCTCGCTCCGGGAGCAGGGAGAGTCCTTCGACCGTCTGCAGCAGGCCTTCGACGTAGCGTTGCGCGGTGTTTGGGGCGTCCTGGGCGATGTAATCGCGGATCGCTGCCAGGTCCGCGAGCGCGCGCCGGAGGATGCGCACCCGGTAGGTCACTTCGCCAGCCGCTTCCGTGCGGTCCGAACCGACACGCCCCGATCCCCGCGCCGGCAGTCCTCTTCCGCCTCATCCAGAAGTCGGTACAGTTCCATGCGTGCTCGATCCCGCTCGTACGCGGCGAGGCTCATGACGACCAACTCCCCCTGCCCGCGCCGGGTGAGAAAGACCGGCTCTCCAGACTCGTGGCATTGCCGGGCGATCTCCTGAGACTTCGTGCGCAAGTCGGAAACCGGCCGAGTGCTGGGCATGACTGATCCTCCAGGGATAGCGCGTTTCATTGTATCGCCGCGGGTCCGCCGCGAACAAGAGGAAACCGCCTTCGGGGTGCATGTCCGTAGCTGCAGGCCCGGTCGTGGCCCTTCGTGTTCCCGTTCTCCCTTCCTGGCCCTTCCCCATTGCGACAGCCGCTGAAGGCGGCCCTGCGAACGAGTCCCGTTGCGGCGCGCGGCGCGGGCAACGCGATGGAGCAAAACGGGGACGTGACCTGAATTCGGGATAGGACGTACGACCCTCCGAGGACGGTCCCGGAATTCAGGATCGTGTCCCCGTTTTGCGGCCGGTTTGAACCCTGCCCATTCTGGCATCACGGCGGCCCCGACCCGACCCCGCGGCTGGACGCCCGCCGAAGGGGGCGGGAATCTACCAGCCCTCCCAGGACAAGGCAACCCGAAACACCGGATCCATCGGGCCCGCCAAATGCAGGTTCTGTTTGCCCCTCGGCGGGGCGAACCGCTACAATCGTGCGCGAGGGGAAACACTGTCATGGGCAGGCGGGAGGGGCGACTCCAGACCTGCGGGCATTTCCAGATCTCCCGTTCCGCGCGCTGGAGTTGCAGAATGAAGACTCTTGCCGGCTACTGCTTCGGGGAACGACTCCGGGAAACCGACCGCTTCGCGCTCTTCCGCGCCCAGCGGGACGGGGAGGGGGGCGCGGCGATCGTGAAGACCCTGCTCCGGGAAAACCCGGATGCGTGGGAGATCGCCGTGCTACGGCACGAGTTCGACGTCTCCCACCCTCTGGAGATCGAGGGGGTGCTGCGGCCGGTGGAGCTCATGGTCGGCGGAAGCGGAATCGGCCTGGTCTACGAGGACTGCCCGGGCAGGCTCTTGAGCGCCCTCCTGGCCGCCGGCCCCATCCCGATCCCCGACATCCTCGGAATCGGCATCCACGCCGCGGCGACCCTCGCCCTCATCCACCAGCACGACCTCATGCACAAGAACGTCTCGCCCGCCAGCCTCATCATCCTCCCCTCCGGCTCGGAGATTCGCCTCACCGACTTCAGCATCTCGTCGCGGCTGTCGCGCGAACGCGGCGCCTCGAGCCATCCGCGCGCCCTCGAGGGCACCCTCGCCTACATCTCCCCGGAGCAGACCGGGCGGATGAACCGCTCCATCGACTACCGAACCGACCTCTACTCCCTCGGCGCCACGCTCTACGAGATGCTCACCGGGCGTGCCCCCTTCGCCTCCGACGACGCGATGGAACTCGTCCACTGCCACATCGCCCGCACCCCGCCGGCCCCGAGCGAGCAGAACCTGCGCGTGCCGATCGCGGTCTCGCGGATCGTGATGAAGCTGCTGGCGAAGCGCGCGGAGGACCGCTACCAGAGCGCTTCGGGCCTCAAGGCCGACCTCGAGGAGTGCCTCCTCCAATGGAAGGCCGGGGGAAGAGTGGACCTGTTCAAACTGGGCGGGCGGGACGTCTCGGTCAGCCTGCAGATCCCGGAGAAGCTGTACGGCCGGGAGCAGGAGAGCGCCACCCTGCTTGCGGCGTTCGACCGGGCAGCCGCCGGCGGCACCGAGCTCCTCCTCGTTTCGGGCTACTCCGGCGTGGGCAAGTCGCTCCTCGTCCATGAGCTCCACAAGCCGATCGTCTCCCGCCGCGGCTACTTCGTGTCCGGGAAGTTCGATCAGTTCCAGCGGGACGTCCCATACACGGCGCTCACGCAGGCCCTGACCGACCTGGTCCGGCAGATCCTCAGCGGCTCCGCGGAGGAGGTTGCCGCCTGGAAGGCGCGCCTCCTTGCCGCGCTTGGCGAGAGCGCCGAGGTCATCATCGAGTTGATCCCGCAGCTCGGTCTCGTGGTCGGCCCGCAACCGCCGGTCGAACCGCTCTCGCCGGTCGAGGAGCAGATCCGCTTCGGTGCCCTGTTCCGGAAGTTCGTCGCCGCCCTCGCCACGGCCGAGCACCCGATTGCGATGTTCATCGACGACCTGCAGTGGGCCGATACCGCGACGCTCTCGCTGCTCCAGCGCATCGTCACCGACTCGGACATCCGCCACCTCCTGCTCATGGGGGCCTACCGCGACAACGAGGTAACCGTCCACCACCCGCTGGTCATGACCCTGGTCGAGATCCGCAAGACCCCGGCGCGCGTCAACGAGATCTCGCTCGCCCCGCTTGCGCTCCCCGACCTGCAGGCCCTGGTCCAGGACAGCCTGGGCGCGACCGCCGAGCGCTCCGCCCCCCTTGCGGCCATGATCCAGGCGAAGACCCTGGGCAATCCGTTTTACGTGATCCAGTTCATGCACGCGCTCCACGAGCACGGGCTCCTCGCCTTCGACGCCGTCTCCGGCGATTGGCTCTGGGAGCTCGACCGCATCGAGGCGGAGGAAACCACGAAAAACGTGGTCGACCTCATGATCGCGAAGATCCGGCGCCTGCCCGCGGCCACCCAGGCCGCCCTCAAACTCGCATCCTGCATCGGCAACCGGTTCGACCTCGCCACCTTCGCCTCCGTCAGCGAGAAGGGCCCGACCGAGGCCGCGCGCGACCTCTGGCAGGGCGTGAAGCAGGGACTCGTCCTGCCGGTCGGCGACGCGTACAAGTTCGTCGGCCTCGAGCCCGCCGCGCCTGCGACGCCGACCGCGGCCGCCGAACCGGAACTCGGCAGGCCGGCCGACGCCGCGCGCGTGCGCTACCGCTTCCTCCACGACCGCGTCCAGCAGGCGGCCAATCAGATGATCCCCGAGGCCGAACGGAAGGCGCTCCACCTGCGGATCGGGAGGCTCCTCCTCAAGAGCCTCCCGGAAGCGGAGCGCGACGAGCGGTTGCTCGACATCGTGAACCACCTGAATGTCGGCGCCGCGTCGATCGCGACCGCCGCGGAGCGGCTCGAGCTCGCCCGCCTCAACCTCCAGGCCGGGAAGAAGGCGAAGCTCTCCTCCGCCTACGCACCGGCGGTCGCCTACCTCCGGGCCGGAATCGGGCTCCTGCCGCCGGACGCATGGACCCGCGAGTTCGAGCTGGCCCACGCCCTCCACATGCAGGCCGCCGAGGGCGAATACATGTGCCAGAGTGTGGCGGCCGGCGAGGCGCTGTGCGCGATCGTGGTCAAGCGTGCGCGCACCCCCCTCGACCAGGTGAAGGTCTGCGAGCTGCGCATGCAGCAATTCACCACCCAAGGCCGGATGGTCGAGGCCTGCGATACGGCGCTGGAACTGCTGGTGAAGCTCGGCGTCGAGCTGCCGAAAAAGGTGGAAAAGTCCCACGTGCAGACCGCATTCGTGGACATGCTCACCCGGACCGCGACGAAGTCCACGGCGGAACTGCTCGCCCAGGCGGAGATGACCGAGCCGCACATGCTGGCCGCCATCGGCATCCTCGCGCGGACCTGCCCGCCCGCCTACCAGTGCAATCCCGACCTGCTCGCGGTCTTGATCTGCAAAATGATGGACATCACCCTCCGCTTCGGAAACTCGGTCAGCGCCGCCTACGCCTACACCGCCTGGGCGGTCCTGATCGCCGGCGTCGTCTCCGACTACGTCAACGGCTACGCCTACAGCAAGCTCGCCATCGACACCGCCCACCGCTTCGGCGTAAAAAAAGAGATCGGGCGGGCGATCTTCCACTTCAACACCTTCAATCGCCACTGGATCGACCCGCAGCGGAGCTGCGTCCAGCCCCTCATCGACGTCGGTCCGCTCCTGGTCGAGGCCGGTGACCTCGAGTTCTACGCCTACACAGCCTCCTTTTCCCCCTGGCTCACCCTGCTCGGGGGCGAACCGCTCGCGGTCGTGCGCGAACGCGCGGAACAGTCCTTCGTCAACATGGAGAAGCTGGACCTGCAGCACGGAGTCGCCTACGAACGCGCCCTCCTGCATCTGACGGAAAAGCTCACCGGGCTGGCGAGCTCCCTGTCCCAATCTGGCGGCGGCGGCTTCGATTCCGAGGGGGCGATCCAAGGCTACCTGGCGAAGAAGCATCTCACCGCGGTGTTTTACACCTACCTGGGGGAGGTGATCCACGCCTACCTCCTCGGGGACTACGAGCGAGCGGCCGCGCAGGCGGAGAAGGCGGAGCCCCACCTCCCGGTGGTCATGGCCATGCTGGTCCTGGTGCCGCACAATTTCTACCAGTCGCTCGCGCTGCTCGCGGTCGCGCGTGGGCAGAAGGGCACGGCCGACCCGCAGGCCCTCTCGAAGGTGCGGGAAAACCAGAAACGGTTGGCGCAGTGGGCCCAGGCCGCCGCCTGCAATTGCCAGCACAAGCACGACTTGGTCGAGGCGGAGCTCGCGAGCGTAGGCGGTGAAGACCACCGCGCGGAGGAACTCTTCGACCGCGCCGCCGAGGGCGCCCGCGGGAACGGCTTTCCCCAGGACGAGGCGCTGGCGAAAGAGCGGGCTGCGCGGCACTACCTGGCCTGCGGCCGTGCCTTTCCGGCCGCGGCCTACCTGCGGAGCGCCACCTCGGTGTACGCCGCGTGGGGCGCCGCCGCCAAGGTCGCACTCTTGCGCGAGGAATTCCCCGATGTGGTGAGCGCCGAGGCCGCGGCCACCCGCACCCGCTCTCCCCTCGCGCAGGCGTCCGATCAGGGGGGCGAGTCGCTCGATCTCGCCTCCATCCTCAAGGCCGCGCAAACCATCTCCCGGGAGGTCGCGCTTGACCGATTGCTCTCCACGCTGCTGCGGATCGTGCTCCAGAACGCGGGCGCGGAGCGCGGCGTGTTGCTCCTGCCGGTGGCCGACGAGTTCCACATCCAGGCCGAAGGCCGGGCGGACGCCGACGAGATCGCAGTGCGCCAGGGGATCCCGCTCTCGCAGAGCGAGGAGATCGCCCAGAGCGTCATCCAATTCGTCATCCGGCTGCGGGAGAGCGTCGTGCTCCACGACGCCACCGCCGAGGCGCGGTTTGCCGCCGATCCCTACATCCGGTCCAGAAAGCCGGCCTCGATCCTCTGCGCGCCGCTCCTCAACCAGGGCAAGCTGAACGGCGTTCTCTACCTCGAGAACAACCTCGCCAGGGGCGCCTTCACCGCCGAGCGGCTCGAAGTGCTCGGTCTCCTCTCCGGCCAGATCGCGCAGTCGATCGACAACGCCGCCCTCTACGAGAGCCTGGAGGACAAGGTCCGCGAGCGCACGCAGCAGCTCGAGGTCAGGAACAAGTTCATCCGCGACACCTTCGGGCGGTACCTCTCGGACGAGATCGTGAGCGACCTCCTGGAAGCGCCGTCCGGGCTCAAGCTCGGCGGCGAAAGCCGGCAGGTCACCATCCTGATGTCCGACCTGCGGGGCTTCACCTCCATGGCCGAGCGGCTCGCGCCCGAGCAGGTGGTCACCCTGATCAACATCTACCTGAGCGTGATGACCGACGTGATCGTCAAGCATCACGGCACGATCGACGAGTTCATCGGCGACGCGATCCTGGTGGTCTTCGGCGCGCCGACGGCGCGGGCGAACGACGCGGAGCGCGCCGTGGCCTGTGCCGTCGACATGCAGCTCGCCATGGCGACCGTGAACGAGCAGGCGGTCCGCGCGGGCCTGCCGGCGGTCGAGATGGGGATCGGGCTCAGCACCGGCGGGGTGGTCGTCGGGAACATCGGCTCGCAGAAGCGGGCCAAGTACGGCGTCGTGGGGAGCACCGTGAACCTGGCCTCGCGCGTCGAGTCCTACACGGCAGGCGGCCAGATCCTGATCTCGGAGAGCACTTTCCGGGAGGTGGGCGCGCTCCTGCGGATCGATGGGCAGATGCGGGTGGAGCCGAAGGGCGTGCACGAGCCGATCACGATCTACGACGTGGGCGGGATCGGCGGCAGCTACGGTCTGTACCTGGCGCGTGCGTCGTCCGAGCTGACGACGCTCGCGGCGGAGATCCCCGTCGAGGTTTCGGTCGTGGTGGGCAAGGACACTACGGGAAACGCGTTCGCAGGAGCGCTGGTGAAGCTCTCGGAGCGGGAGGCGGAGGTGCGACTGCTGGAGGGTGGGCACGAGCGCGTCGCGGCGCTCGCCAACGTGAAGCTCCGCTTCGGTGTGGGGGAGGGGGAGAAGGCGCCGCCGCCGGTCTACGCGAAGGTGCTCGCGCGCGATTGCGGCGGGGCGGATCGCATGGCCGTCCGGTTCACGTCGCTGCCGGAGGAGTCGCGGGCCTGGCTCGCGGCGCGGCGGGGGTAGGGAGGGGGGCGCCCGGGCGCGGGCGTCCTCGGAGGCAAGCACGCGACCGTCCACGTCGCGTCGCGTCGCGCCTCGTGTAGCTTCTCCAGGACCTCCTGCGCGCCACCTCCGGGCTGGAGGACCCGGCGGCCTTTCAGGAGGCGTTCGGGCGCGTGATCGGGTGCTCGCCGGAGGAGGTGCCGGGGCGGTAACCGGAACTTCGCCTTGCGGCCGGACGGGACTCACCTGATCCCGGCGGCGCGAACCCGATCGCCCAGCGCCCGGTTCCTGCAGGTCGGTACCGGACATTCGGCGAGCATCCGTTCGAGGAGTTGCAACGCCGACTCCTTGGATCCCGCGGCGATCAGGGCGTCCGCCGCCTCCGTGTGCACCCGGCACTCCTCGCGGATCCGACTCATGAGTTCCGGGTCTTGCTGGAGGCGACGCGCCTCGCCGCCCGCCGCCTGGCCCGATGCCGTGTCGCCGTACGCGGCGGAGAGGTCCTGGTAACGCCGGAGCGCGAAGCCGATCTTGCCGTTGCGCTCGAGCAACCGGGCCTGATCCAGGGCGCTCCGCGCCGTGGCCTCCCGAACTTTCGGGGCCGCCTTGCGACGGCGACTCCGCAGCGAGAGCTCGCGAAGCGCTGCAGACTCGGCCGCCGCGGCGGCCGCGCGCAAAGTCTCGGCATCGGCGGCGTACGTCTTCAGGACGTGCTCCGCTGAGGCGCCTCCACTGAGACGGCCCGCCAGCGCACGAGCCGTCGCCTCGGCCTGCCGCCGGAACGCCTCCAGCCGAACCCGCGCGGTCGCCGTCTGCTCCGCGCGTGCCGCCGCCGCGCCCGCGTCGGGGTCCACGCCGGCGCGCGCCTCGCCGGCCGCCGCCGTCCCGCCGGCGGAAGCCGCGCCGGCCCCGGGAACGCCGCTCGGGGCAGATCCTGAGC
>JACRIP010000329.1 GCA_016220045.1 Planctomycetota bacterium | reverse complement strand
TCGTACTCGAATGCCCAGGGCGTTCGAGTACGAGTACGAGATACGAGGACGACCGAGGCCGTGCTGCCGCCAAGGTACGCCCGCTGCGGCGACCCAGTACTCCGCGTCACGGGGGCGGCGATCGATGGGACCAGCGCGACGGCAATACCGGACATGCACGCGGAGCCAAATGGACTATTGTAACGCCGCGCGGCAATGGTTAGAATCGTCGCGCCCGCGAGCCGGCTCATCTCCGGGTTGGAGGGAGCGGCGGAGCCGGAAGCGGTGCGCCTGGGCGGGGGGGGACCCCGCGACCCCGATCTTGACCACGCGTCGCGTCGGCTCCCGATCCAACGCTCCTGAGTTCGCGCAAGCACTGGGCGCGCCCGCGAGGACGCCTGCGCCACCCTCGATCGCACGGTGCCCGGTGAGGATGGTGCCGGCGTGTGCGTCCGCACCGGTCCCGCGCAACGGATCACCGGCCGAGCCCGCGCCTACCGCGTGGGGTATCGGCCGAGCCGCAGATGCCACGGAGGGAACGTGGGGAATCTCACCAAGGTGTACCAGGTCCTGATCGTAGACGACGAGCCCGGCAACCTGGACCTGCTGAGCCGGCGGCTCCTGCGCTCGGGGTACTCGGTCGCGATCGCCTGCTCGGCGGCGGAGGCGGAGCCGGTCGTGGCGACCCACCCCCCCGACATCATCCTGCTCGACATCATGATGCCCGAGGTTTCGGGACTCGAGTATCTGTGCCGACTGCGCGCGGACGCGCGCACCAGCCGGACCCCGATCATCATGGTTTCGGCGCTCGCGGACACCGAGAACATCGTCACCGCGATCTCGGACGGCGCCAACGACTACGTCACCAAACCGATCAACCTGCCGGTGCTGCTGGCCCGGATGCAGACCCATCTCAAGATGGCGGCGCTGGTGCAGAACCTGGAAACCCAGACGCAACTCCTGACCAAGCTGGCGGCGGTGGACCACTTGACCGGGGTCTACAATCGGCGGTCGATGTTCGAGGCGCTGGAGGTGGAGATGAGCCGCAGCCGCCGGTCCGGGCGCGCGCTCTCCTTCGTGATGCTCGACATCGACCACTTCAAGCGTCTGAACGACGAGCATGGCCACCCGGTGGGCGACCAGGTGCTGCGGGAGTTCGCCGCGCGGGCGCGCGAAGCGGTGCGGCCGACCGACCTCGTGTGTCGCTACGGCGGGGAGGAGTTCGCGGTGATCCTGCCGGAGACCGAAGCGACTCAGGCCGAGGCCGCGGGCGAACGGGTGCGGCAGGCGATCGGCGGGTGGCCGTTCGCGGTGGCGGGGAGGCAGATTCCGGTCACGGTGAGCGTGGGGTTAGCCAGCGTGGCGGCGACCTATTCGGGCGACCTCGCGCGCGTGATCGCGCGCGCGGACAAGGCGCTCTACGAAGCCAAGCAGAGCGGGCGGAATCGGGTCTGCGTGGCGGAGGCGGAGAGCATCGTGGGAGCGCCGGGTGTGAGTGGGCACGTTTGACCGGAGGGGAGGCCATGGCGAAGATCTTGATCGTCGAGGACAACGAGGACAATCGGGACATGCTGTCGCGGCGCCTGGCGCGCAAGGGCTACGAGATCGTGATGGCCGTGGACGGCGGGCAGGGAGTCGCGATGGCGCAGTCGGAGCGCCCGGACCTGATCCTGATGGACTTGAGCCTGCCGGTGCTGGACGGCTGGGCCGCGACGCAGCAGGTGAAAGCCGGCGCGGAGACCCGCGCGATCCCGGTCATCGCGCTCACCGCGCACGCGATGTCGGGCGACCGGGAGAGGGCGCTGGCGGCGGGCTGCGACGACTTCGACACCAAGCCGGTCGACTTGCCGCGGCTGCTCGGGAAGATTCAGGCGTTCCTGGACAAGCCGGCGGCCCCGGCGTAGGACCCGACCAGCTCCTGCACCACGCGCACCAGGTCTGAGGCGCCGTAGGACCCCTTCTGGACGATCTGCTTGACCGCGCCATTCAGCCGGTCGCGGTCCTCCCGCGTCAGGTCCTTCGCCGTCATCACGAGGACCGGGAGCCGGGCCCACTCCGGACGCTTGCGCAGTTCGGCGACGAACTCGAAGCCGTCCATTTCCGGCATCATGAGATCGAGCACGATGGCGGCGGGCAGCGCCTCGCGCAGGCGCGCGAGACCGACCTTGCCGTTCTCGGCTTCGCTCACCCGCCAGCCGTCTTTCTCCATCACCCGCCGCACCATTTCGCGGGTAACGGCATCGTCTTCGACCACGAGGACCCGCGGAACGCCGTCCTTGCGAAAGCGATTGAGTGCCGACACGAGCCGCGGGCCGTCGACCGGTTTGAGCAGATAATCGGCCGCGCCCAGCGCGAGGCCGAGGTTGCGGTCGTCCACCACCGTGACCATGACCACCGGAATCGACGCGAGCCCCGGGTCCGCCTTGAGCTGCGCGAGCACGGTCCAGCCGTCCATTCCGGTCATGCTCACGTCCAGCGTGATTACGTCCGGGCGGAGCTCCCGGGCGAGCCGCAGCCCCGCCGCCCCGTCGCCGGCGGTCCGCACCCGGAAGCCCGCCTTCGCGAGGATGCGCCCGAGGAGGTCGTGCATCGCTTCGTCATCGTCGATTATTAGTACGGTATTTCCTGTAGGCTGTGCGGAGGCGGCGAGCTCCGGCGGAGGCGGGGCCGCCGAGGG
>JACRIP010000328.1 GCA_016220045.1 Planctomycetota bacterium | reverse complement strand
GCAACGCCTGCGACCCGGCCGGTTACCTACCAGCTTCACCCGAGTCGCACACGACGCGCCGAATCCGCAGAGAGGGTTCGTCCGGGGGTTCGGCCGGCGCATGGCCTGCGCCCGCCGAATTCCCGGAGGAACCGGTCAGCCTCCACTCCACACTATCGGAAGGATCGCCGCCGGGCTTGCGCCGGAATTCCGCGCGGGGGGCGCCGCCCGCAGGGGACCGCCGCAAGCCACATGTGCCCCGCCGGTTATGACGCCCTCCCGGCCGCCGCCGCGCGCGCCCGTGCCCGCTCCGCGGCCGGCCCCCGCCCCCTCCCCACCATTTCGTTGAGTTTCCCAAACGTCCTCACTCCCCCCCGGGTAGAGGGGGGTGCTGCGGCCCGGCGGCGTGGAGCCGGGCACCCCTCTCCCATGCTCCAGGAGGATAGGATGTCCCTCGTCCGCAGGCTCGTCGCTTCCGTCGTGCTCCTCGGCGTCCTCGCATCGGGCGCCGTCGCGCGCGCCCAGGGCCTCGAACTCGCCCCGAAGCGCGAAGCTTCGGCGGTGACGATCGATTGGGTGAAGAACTACCTGATCGAAGTCAAGAACCACCTCAAGGAGTCCTACGTAAAGGGTTCGGAACTGCGCGACCCGGAGCTCGTCGCGGCCTGCGTGCGCGGCCTGGAAAAGGCCGCCTCCGACAAGGAATTCGGCGGACTCGACAAGGCCGCGCGCAAGGCCTTCGTCGCCTGGCTGCGCGCGGGCGAGTGGACCAAGGTCGGCACCCTGGTGGACGACCTCTCCGGCTACCTGGGGGAGCAGGGCCTGGAGCTGAACCTGGAGAAGCTCGCGGACGGCGGCGCGAAGGAAATGGTCGCCAGCGTGCGCGACCCGTACTCGCACATCTTCGATGCCGAGGAAATCCAGAAGCTCGTCCGCACCATGATGGGCGAGACGCGCGATGAGAGCCTGGGCCTCTCGATCAAGCCGGAGGACGGGACGCTCAAGGTCGCGTACGTCATGTATGGGTACGTCGCCTACGAGAACGGGGTCGAGATCGGCGACGAGGTGCTCGCGGTCAACGGCACCGCCGCGTCCAAGATGACCCCGCTCGAGCTCAACACGGCGCTCCAGGCCAAGCCCGGCATGACCGTGACGCTCACGCTGCGCCGCGCCGGCTGGAGCAAGCCCTATGACTTCGTGCTCGCCCAGAAGGTCAACAAGACCAAGGACGTGGTCTTCAAGGTCCTGCCCGGCGGCATCGGCTACCTGCGCATGACCATCTTCGACATGGCGCTCGGCGCCTCGGTGCGCGCCGCGCTCGACCGCATGGCGGCCAAGGGCATGCGCGCGCTCGTCCTCGACCTGCGCCACAACCCGGGCGGCGCCCTCAATGCGGCCGTCGACGTCGCCGACGAGTTCATCAAGGGCAAACACCTGATCACGAAGACCGAGTCCAACTACAAGGTCCAGATGCCCTTCAAGATCCCGGGCATGCCCGAGATGGCCGCGGACTTCTACTCCGGCAAGAGCTTCCCCTACGAGGAGATGCCGATGGTCGTCCTGGTGGACCACGCGTCCGCCAGCGCCTCGGAGCTCCTCACCGGCGCCCTGCAGGACCTCAAGCGCGCCCGCGTGATCGGGGAAACCACCTACGGCAAGGGCGTCGGCCAGACCGCCATTCCGCTGTGGAAGACCGGCTTCCCGCTCCCCCAGCGCTTCCTCTACCTGACCGTCATGCGCTACTACCTGCCCACCGGCCGCTCCATCCATGGCACCGGCGTGGTCCCGGACCTCGCGGTCGACGCCGAGCGCCCGACCCCGGCCCAGTGGGAAACCCTGCGCGCCTTGGCCGACTCCGGCGCCGTGCAGCAGTACCTCGACGCCAATTGGGCGAAGCACAGCGCGCTCTTCGAGAAGCTCGCCGACTATGACGGCTTCGAGACCGCCCGCTACCCCGGCTTCGCCGCGTGGCACCGCAGCTTGCAGCAGGAGCTCACGACCGAGCAGGCGCGCGCCGCGCTGCGCGAGGGAATCCGCCGCAAGCTCCAGTCCGACAAGAACTTCCGCTACGCCTGCGACCTGGAGACCGACGCTCAGTTGCAGACCGCGGTGCTGGAGCTGTCCGAAGTGCTCGGCGGCGAAGCCAAGGCGGACGCCCGGTAGCCCGGCGGTCCGCCGGCAGGGCCGGACGACCGTCCTTCCGCCCCGAAACCTCCCGCGCGGCCGGGTGCCCCGAACCCTGGGGACCCGGCCGCCGGTGTTTTTTGTTGAAACCTCACCCGCGGGTGGACTGTAATAGCCTCAGGCGGTGAGGCGATGCAGGCGCAGGAGCTCGACAAGGCGACTCTCCTCCGGGCCCGCGCAGGCGATTCGGACGCCTTCGCGCGGCTGGTCCGCGCCTGGGAACCGCGCATTTTCAACCTGGCCTGGCACTGGACCTGGTCGCGTGACGAGGCCGCCGACCTCGCGCAGGAGATTTTCCTGCGCCTCTTCCGCAGCTTCGACCGCTACGACCCGGAGCGCGAGTTTGCGCCGTGGTTCTTCACCCTGGCCGCCAATCTCTGCCGCAACTGGATCGCGCGGCGCCGGATGAAGACGGTCTCGCTGTCGGGCGACGACGACGGAGCCGCGACCGCCGGGCTCGATCCGGCGGCGCCCGATCCGGCGGGCGACCCGCGGCGCGACGTCGCCGGGATCGCGGAGGAGGTCAACCGCGCGCTGGGCGAGCTGCCGCCCGACTACCGCGCGGTGATCGCCCTCCACTACCAGGAAGGCCTCGAGGTCGCGAGCATCGCCGCGACGCTGGACGTGCCGGTCGGCACGGTGAAGACCTGGCTTTTCCGCGCGCGCGACCGGCTGCGCACGCGCTTGCGCGGACGGGACGTCGTGTGACGGCGTTTGACGGCGTTTAACGGCGTTTAACGGGTTTAACGTCGTTCAACGGCGTTCACCCAGGCGATGGCCGCTCGTCGCCTGACCCGCGATCTGGGTCGAGAACCGGCGACTCTGGCCGAAGCGGATCCCGGGTACAGGTCCCCCGGTGAGACCAAGCGTTGTCAAGCGTCGTTGAACGTCGTTGAACGTCGTTGAACGCCGCTAAACGCCGTTGAACGCCGTTGAACGCCGCTGACCGGCGCTACGGACGTCGCCTGAGACGGAGAGCTTCGATGCTGCGGAACTGCGAGGAAGCGCGGCGCGCGCTGGCGGACGCGGACCCGGCGGCGGCGGTGTCGGCGGAAGTGGCCGATCATCTGCGCGACTGCGCGGAGTGCCGTGCGCACGCGCTCGAGTGGCGCGCGGTCGACGGCTGGCTGCGACGCCGCGCCCCGGCGGTGCCGCCGTCGATGCTCCTTGCAACCATCCTCGCGCGCGTGGAGGCGGAGCGCCGCGCCCGCGGGGCCGCGCTGGCGGAGGCGCCGCGCCGCGAGGCCTACCCCATCGCCCTCGCCGCGGCGTGCCTGCTCGGCGCGCTCGGACTCTGGTTTGCCCTCGCGGGAGAACTGCCCGCGCCCGGCCCGGCGCTCGCCGGCGCCGTGAGCCTGCCGGAGCGCGCCTGGGGCGCATGCGCGGGAGCTGCTACGGGATTCGCCGGACAGTTGGCGGGAGCGGTCGCCAACGTGGTCGCGGCCCTGCCCTCGACCGCCGTGCCCGGGCTGCCCGATCCGGGCTCCGCGAGCGGGCTCGGCCTCGTCGCCCTGCTCCTCCTCGGCGCCGCCGCCGCGAACACCTGGCTCCTGCGCCCCCTCGCCGCCGACCGGAGTCCCTCGGAGCGCAGGCCGACGCGCTCGTAGTTCCGCCTTCAGCGGCTTTCGTAAAAGGCGGCGATCAGTGGTCCCGCGGTGCAGGCCGGAATGCCTGCACCACAATTGCCGGAGCCCTCGCGAACGATTCTCGAAATGCTCGAAACCCTTGTGGCGCAGGCCTTCCGGCCTGCGCCGCGAGGTCTCCGAGGCCGGAGTCTCGCGGGACCGGCCCGATCCCCAGAATGGGGCGTATCCGCGCCAATCGACCTTTAGCGACAGCCTGTGAACACCGAACTACCCACTAGCCGGATGGCCGATCTCCGGCGCCTGGCACCGCGGACGGTCCGTCTGCCTGGGGTGGCTATCAGCGTTGTAGTGCAACTTGCGGCAGACTTCGCGAACGAACTCCGACGTGCGCGAAATCCTTGTGGCGCAGGCGTCCTCGCCTGCGCCGTCAGCTCTGCAGGGTTGCCCTTTGCGTCCACCGGGCGCTGACCGTTTCAACCACCGGGCGCGGCCCACGACCGCTTGCGACCGATTCGACCTCCGCTTCAGGCGCGAGTGCCCGCCAGGAGTGCCCACCATGCCGAACCCGCAACCCGCCCCGCCGCTCCCCGCCGGCGCTGCACGCCGTACCGCGCGCCCCCTTCCCGCTCCCGCCCTCGCCGTCTTCCTCTTCGCCCTGCTCCTGCCCCTCCTCGCCGCGACCGCCGCACCCGCCGCCGCCGGCCCGGGCACAGACGGCGATCCCACCGCTGAAGGCCAAGCCCTCCACCAGCTCGGCGGCGCCCTGCTGGGCTTCTTCCTCGTCACCGCCGGCTTCGCCTCCTTCCTCGCGCTGATCCTCCTGATCGCCGCCGTGGCACCGGCCGCCAGCGGCCGCATCGCCGAAGAGTTCCGCGCCGGCCAGACCCGCTGCTTCCTGCTGGGTCTGGTGAATGCCGTATTCCTGACGCTGCTCATGGTGGTGACGCACGGCAAGCTCGCCGTCCTCGTCTTCCCGGCGCTCGGCTTCCTGCTCGTGCTCGGCCTGACGGGCGCCTGCGACGACCTGGGCCGCCGCGTGCTCGCCCTGACCCGCCGCGACACCGACCGGCTCGGCCGGCTTGCCGCCGGCGCCCTGGTCGCCTTCTTCGCCTCGCTCGTACCGGTCATCGGCTGGTTCCTGATCCTCCCCTACCTCGCGCTCGCCGGCTGCGGCGCCTGCGTTTCCTGGCTGGTCGCCTTGCGCAAGTCCGCGCCCAAGCCCGCCGCGTCGGCGACCGGCAGCGGCGGCGCGACGCCCGCCGCCCCGCCACCTCCAGTTGACGCTGTAGCACCGGGCGACCCGGACGCGGGCGTGCCGCCCCGCGCCGCGGGCAGCGGCGAGGTCCCGCCTCAGCCGCCGCCCGAGATTCCGCCTCCCTACCGGCCCTGAAGCCCGGAGACCCGCCGCATGCCCGCACGTTGGATCCTCAAGACCGAGCCGTCCGATTACTCCTTCGATCAGCTCCAGCGTGACGGGTCGACCCGCTGGGACGGCGTGGGCAACAACACCGCCCTGATGCACCTGCGGACCATGAAGGCGGGCGACCTCGCGCTCATCTACCACACCGGCGACGAGAAGGCCCTGATCGGCGAAGCCCGCATCGCCGGCGCGCCGTACCCCGACCCGGCGCTCGCCGATCCGCGCTTCGTCGTCGTCGATCTCACGCCCGGTCGCCGCTTGCCGCGCCCGGTCACACTGGGCCAAATCAAGGCCGATGCGCGCTTCGCGGAACTCGGGCTGGTGCGCATCTCGCGCCTGTCCGTCGTCCCCTGCAGCGCAGCCCAGTGGGCGGCACTGCTGGAGCTGGCGGGGGCGGGCGCGGGCCCGGCGCAGGGACCGGAGCGAGCGCGGAACCCAGGGAGGAAGGCGAAGTGAATGGCCACCGGACACACTGAACACGCCGAGAGACGACTTTGCCTGAATGGCTGCTGGTCGTGCGCCCAGGGCTCGGCCGTAGCGAAGCGGCGGACGCACATTGAGCACTCACCTCCGCCGCGCCACCAACCGCACCCCATTCTCGTCGTCCACCTCCCACGCCTGATCCAGGTCGCGGCTGTCCGCGCGGCACCACACCGCCTCGGAGGTCCACGAACCGCCCTTGACCGCCCACCCCGCCGCGTCGTCCCCGGTCTCCGTCCATTCGGCGGCGTTCCCCGCCAGGTCGCGCACGCCGTACGGGCTCTCGTCGCCAGGGAATTCCCCTACCGGCCCGGTCCCCGCTCCGGGCTCCACCCGCGCCGCCGAGTCTTTCATCCGGCACAGCGCCGGGTCGAAGGCGTTCCCCCAGGGAAAGACCCGACCATCCGCGCCGCGCGCCGCCTGCTCCCACTCCGCCTCGGTCGGCAGCGCAAAGCGCCAACGCGGATCGCCGTGCCGCCGGTCGTACCACGCCGCGTAGGCGCGCGCGTCCTCCAGGTCGACCGAAACCACCGCGGCATCCGCGTTCGCCCCCGCGGGCAGCGCGAAATGGCCGTCCCCGCCGCGCGGCCACAGCGCCCGCTCGCGCGGCGCCGCGCGCGGCACGCGGCGTACCCCCCCGTCCGGCCGATCGATCTCGGCGAGCGTCGCCGGGTCGTTCAGGAAGGCCAGGTATTCGCCGCAGGTGACCTCGTACCGCGCCATGCAGAAGTCCGGCAGGGTCTCCAGGCGCGCGGACCGGCCGGTGCGGCAGGCGGATGCGGCAATGAACACGAAGCCGGCTGGAATCGTGCCGGCCTCCGGAAGCTGCACCCGCAGGTCGAGGTTCTCCCCGCGGCCCAGCCAGACGGGCATGCGGACAGGCTCGTGCCCGCGGGCGTGAAACTCGACGAGGTAGCTTCCCGGTTGCTGATCGAGTTCGAGCAGGCCCGTGTCCTGCGCACTCCCCGGACGCGAATTCCCCCCCCAGCTCCACGGGATCCGTCCTCCGACATAGGCTGAGCCGGGAATCCGCCCTGCGGAACCCTCCGGCTGCCGATCGAAGGCGCCGGCCGATACCGGGTCCAGGTCACTTCCGGGCCGCTCGGCCGGCCCCGGGAGCAAG